>CANRJJ010000010.1 GCA_947630895.1 uncultured Wohlfahrtiimonas sp.
TTACATTTATGTCCATAGATTTAACTTACATCATTCGACCGTAACCGATTTTGCGAGATTTCTAGGCTGATCAACATCTGTGCCCTTTACGCAAGCAACATGATAAGAGAACAACTGCAATGCGATGGATACTAAAATTGGTGCTGTAATTTCTGGCATATCAGGCAATTCAACTTCATGACCAAAGCCAATTTTCTGCTGAATTCTACGCTCTTTGAAAATATACAAGCGACCATTACGCGCATTGATCTCTTCAAGATTAGCGATCATTTTGTCCGTCAACGCATTTTGTGTGACCAATGCAATCACAGGCATATTTTTATCCACCAATGCTAATGGACCATGTTTCAACTCACCTGCAGGATAGCTTTCCGCATGAATATATGAAATTTCTTTCAGCTTTAAAGCACCCTCCATCGCTATTGGGTACAAAATGCCACGTGCAACAAATAAAGCACTTGTCGATTCTGCAAACTCTGCACTCATCTGTTGAATGGTTTCATCCATCGCCAACATTGCTTCGCTATAAAATGGCAATGATGCTAAGGCTTCATTCATAGTCGTATTACGATGATTAGATAATGCATCAGCTAATGTTAATAACACTGTTAATTGCGTAGTAAATGCTTTTGTAGAGGCAACACCTATCTCTCTACCTGCATGCGTTAAAATGCTCCAATTAGATTCACGTGTGATTGCACTATCTGGACTATTCGTGATCGCAAGATAACCCAAAAATGGCTTTTGCTTCGCCAATTTCAAAGCTTCAATCGTATCTAGTGTTTCACCTGATTGAGAGATAGAGATGAATAACGCATTTTTAGGTGTAACACTTTCACGATAACGATATTCGCTTGCCACTTCTACATGACACGCAATACCAATGGACTCAAACCAATACTTAGCCACCAAACCTGCATGATAACTTGTACCACAAGCATTAATCTGTATCGCTTCAATTTTCTCTGCAGTTTCTAAGTCGCAACCAATTAATTTAGCCGCACTAATTTTTAAACGATCTTGCAAAGTGTCGCTCAATGCCTTTGGCTGTTCAAAAATCTCTTTTTGCATATAGTGCTTATATAAACCTTTATCTGCAGCATCATCTGTTGCATATAAATGCTTAGTTGCACGATCGACTTTATGCCCTGCTTTATCGTAAATCTCAATGGATTCACGCGTTAATCGGATACAGTCAAAATCTTCTAAATAGATAAATTGATTAGTGACAGGCAACAATGCAAATGGATCAGATGCGATAAAGTGCTCACCAATGCCAACACCAATCACTAAAGGCGTACCTTTACGAGCAGCGATCAATTCATCAGGATTATTAGCATCAATCACCGCAATACTGAAAGCGCCTTCCAACTTTGCCAATACTTTTTGTACTGTTTCCAATAAAGTTGCAGAACTTGCACGATAGCTATGAATCAAATGAGCAATCACTTCTGTATCTGTTTCAGAAGTAAATTCATATTGACTCAATAATTCTGTTTTAATTTCTTGGTAGTTTTCAATAATACCGTTATGAACAACAGCAAATGTACCGCTCACATGAGGATGAGCATTGCGCTCGTGTGGAACGCCATGAGTTGCCCAACGAGTATGAGAAATGCCGATTGTGCCTTTTAAGTTTGCAGCTGCAACTTTTTCTTCCAAAGCAACAACTTTTCCTAAACTTCTCTCTCGAAATAATTGGTGGTCATTAATGACAGCAATTCCTGCTGAATCATAACCTCGATATTCTAAACGTTTTAATCCCGATAAAAGAATCGGACAAACATTACGCTCTGCAATCGCTCCAACTATTCCACACATCTACATTCCCTTTTACTTAATTTATAATTAAATTACTTACACTACTATGAATACAAAATCACTCCCAAAAGGGAGCGATTTTTAGTAAACACATTTTTAAAGATTATTTCTTAAAATTAACGACTTTTACGTTTTTTCTTTAAATGGCTGCCCTTAGCATTCGCTAGGATTTGTTTATCAGCCTGTACTTTAGTTTGTGGCTTCTCTACCGCATATGGATTTTCACCCGAACGGAAATCTAAGCGCACTGGTGTACCCACCAATTTTAATTGATCACGATAAGTATTCATCAAATAACGAATATAATCAGGTTTCACATGAGTAACACGCGATCCATGAATCACAATTCTTGGTGGGTTTTTACCACCCTGATGCGCATAACGCAACTTAGGTGCTAAACCTTGTGATACTGGTGGATGATGCTTATGCACAGCACCTTCAAGAATATTCGACAATTCATTAGTTGTGAACTTACGCATCGCATTGTCATAAGCATTAATTGCCATTTTCAAAACTCTATCAACATTCGAGCCATGTAAAGCTGAAATGAAAATGGGTTGTGTAAAATCTATGAATGCAAATTTGCGAGTAAATTCAGTTTTGATCCACTCTTTTTCATGATCAGGTAAATGATCCCATTTATTCACAGCCAATACTAAAGCACGGCCAGAATTAAGCACTTCACCCAACAAGCCAGCATCTTGATCAGACAAACCTTCGTGCGCATCGAATACAAATACTACAACATTCGATTTTTTCATTGCCTCAAGGCTTTTGATCACACTGAATTTTTCAATTTTGTCATCAATACGGCTACGACGACGAATACCTGCTGTATCGATTAAGATAAAGTCGCGATCTTCTTTCGTAAATGGAATTTCAACTGCATCACGCGTTGTACCTGCAACATCACTTGCCAATACACGCTCTTCACCTAAGATGCGATTGATCAAAGTCGATTTACCTGCATTTGGTCGACCCAATACAGCTAAACGGATGATGCCATCATCGATCGCTTCGTCTTCTTCCTCTTCTTCATTATAAAAATCGTAATCTTCTTCTGGCTCTTCATAAACCAATTCAGGATGACGATCAAATGTTGAAAGGACTAAATCTAAAATTCCGCTATTGTGTGCAGCAGAAATTGCAATAGGATCACCCATTCCAAGACTATAAAATGGTGCGATCGCTAAAGAATCATCTTTGCCTTCAGACTTATTCACAACAACAATCACAGGTTTATTTGTACGGCGAATTTGCTCTGCAATTTCTTCATCATAACCCGTAACATCATTACGACCATCAACGATGAAATAAATTAAATCTGCATCTTCAACTGCTTTCCAAACTTGACCCGCGATTAAATTATCCATGTGATTACTGTCATCACCAGATAAGCCGCCTGTATCTAAAATAATATACGGCGTTTGTTCTTCACCAACTTTTCCCATGCCATAACGGCGGTCACGCGTTAAGCCTGGCTGATCAGCAACCAATGCATCACGAGTACGAGTCAATGCGTTATATAAAGTAGACTTCCCAACGTTGGGGCGCCCTACTAAAGCGATAATAGGTAAATCATTCATAATTAAATACTAATACGATAAACATTTCCAGAGCGATCTTGGAAAATCGCATTGCCATTGATAGATAATACATCAGGCATGAATCCTGATTTACCTACTTTTGACGCCCCAAGTAATTGTCCGTTGTTCTTATCTAGAACATAAACAAATCCTTCGTTATCGCCAACGACAATACGTTCATTAATCAATACAGGACGCGTTAAGTGGCGGGCAAACAATGCGCTGCTTTCCCACTCAGCTTTCCCATCTCGTTTTGATAGTGCACCAATATTGCCATTTTCATAAGCAACATATAGTCGAGATGCATCTACAGCTAATCCTGAATAAACTCCTGATTTAGTTTCCCAAAGCTTGAGTCCATTCTTTAAAGATACTGCCGCAACACCTGTACGCGATACAGGAATATAAGCAACATTTTCATCAATCACTGGCTCAGCATCAATATCTGAAACGCGAGCCATTTCGGTACCGCCACGATGGTGACTAACTTTTTGTCCCCATTGCACTGCACCTGTTTCTGCATTTAAATAACCAATCAAACCTAAATCCGTTGGTACTAATAAGTTAGAGCCTACAACCACTGGAGCAGCTGCACCACGTAATGTCACCTCAGGAATTTGAACCATATAAGCCCATGATGGCTCACCAGTTTGAGCATCATAGCTCTCAACAGCACCACCGATTGTACGAATAATAACTCGTGAACCTGCTACAACTGGCGTAGTCACAGGAGCACCATACAATGATCTTGACCAAGCTTTTGAACCATTCGATGCAGACAATGCAACTAATTCACCTGATTTAGTACCTACAAACACTAAACTACCGTTACTTGCTGTACCTGTGTATAGATCACCAACTTTAGTAGACCAGCCTTTTTTACCAGTTGTTGCATCCACTGAAGAAACTGCGCCATTTGCATTCGCAACGTAAAGCGTATTACCTGCTTCACCAATAACAAAACGTAGACCAGTGTCTTGAGAACTACCAAAACCTGATGCCGTCCAAACTGTTCTAACCAAGTTTTTATCAACAGATGTACTAATTGGCGTCGGTGTTGGTGCGTTAGTTTTACCAACGAAAAAACCTGAACAACCTGTCAACGCTAAAGTAGCAATGAATGCAGCTGAAATTTTTAACTTATTCATACTTTATCCTTCAATTCGAATATTCTGGCTCTGTCCGCTATTAAGCTTCCGTTGATAATTGGTTAATTTTTCTTTGAATAATGGGTGATTGTAAAATTTCAAAAGCTTCTGAATAAACAGTTTTTGCATTGTCCATTCTGCCTTCTTTTACATAGATATCACCTTGTAAGGTTTTCACTAATCCAGCAAAGCTTTTTGTTGTGATTTGGTTCAAAGTATTCATTGACTCTGAATAATCTTTATTTTCATACAAAGCAAGTGCTAAGCGATAACGGTACAAATCTTTCATCACAACATCAGACACTTTATTAACCTGATCTTGTAAGCTAGAAATAGTAGTATTTAAATCGTTATTGTCTGCTGAATAAGATGCTTTTTGCAAAATAGCCAATTCAGTAAAACCTTTAGCTTTACTATCACTTGTTAATACTTCAATCGCTTTTTCATCAAGCTTGCCTGACTCCAAAGCTTGTTCAAAAACATAATAATGCATGGCTTGTGTTGTTAACTGTGTTTTGCTGTGCTTTTTGTAATAATCCCAGCCAATCACACCACCAATAATGATCACAATTGCTAAAATTATAAAGAAAAAATTCGATCGCAACCAATCAACTAAGGCTTCTGCGCGTTGCTCATCTGTTTCAAATTGATTCAAACTCATTTTCTTACCTTTATTATTTGATATTTTTTAACCAAGCAACCAATTCAGAAAGAGCAATCTCTTGTTGCTCACCACTCTCTCTCAAATCTTTCACAATGGCAGTTTTGTTGTTCAATTCATTTTCACCAATGATTAAAGCAAAACGAGCACCACTTTGATCTGCTTTTTTCATTTGTGACTTCATGCCTGACTCACCCAATACGGTTGTTAACAAATAATCAGGATAAGCTGTGCGAATTTTTTCCATTAATGGTAAACCAACTTTTTTTGCGTCACTGCCTAAAAGTACAGCCACTAAATCAGGATTTTGTACAGCTTCAACCACATTTACCTCTTCACAAAGCAAATACAATCTTTCCATACCTAAACCAAAGCCAATTGCAGGTGTTTTATGCCCACCCAACTCTTCAACCATACGATCATAACGGCCACCGCCACAAATTGTTGCTTGCGCGCCTAATTTATCAGTCGTCCATTCAAATACTGTACGAGTGTAATAATCCATACCGCGAACAATACGATGATTGATGACATACTTAATACCTAATCCATCTAAGTATTCACATAATTTCTTAAAATGCTCTGCTGAATCTTCAGATAAGTGATCCAATAATGTTGGCGCATTATTTAATAACTCTTGCATCGCAGGATTTTTAGAATCCAAAATACGTAAAGGATTAGTTTTCAATCTACGTAAGCTATCTTCGTCTAATAATGAAATATTATCTTCAAAATATTTTACAATCACTTCACGATAACGACGACGGCATTCATCTGTCCCCATTGAGTTTAACTCTAATGTTACAAATTCAGAAACACCTAGTTTTTCCCATAAACGGCTGATCATGGCTAAAATTTCAGCATCAACATCAGGTGTTTCAATACCAAACACTTCAATATCTGCTTGGTTGAACTGGCGATAACGTCCATGCTGTGGTTTGTCATAACGGAATACCGAACCAATCTGCCATACTTTTTGCACTTGATTATAAAACAAACCGTGTTGAATGCCTGAACGCACAATACCCGCTGTTAATTCAGGGCGCAGTGCCAAGCTAGTTTTTTCATCACTGTCAGAAAACACATACATTTCTTTTTCAACGATATCTGTCACTTCACCCAATGATCGTGTAAAAAGTCTTGTTTCTTCAACAATCGGAGTGCGAATTTCACGGTAACCATACTGCGCAAATAGCTGGCGGAACATTCCTTCGATATATTGCCATTTAGCTGTTTGAGTTGGTAAAGCGTCGTGCATTCCTTTCACTGATTGAATCTTTTGACTCATGATTTAATTCTCTTCCTTAGGGCTCAATTTAAATTTTGAAACAATTGTTCTCGATGTTGGTCGATAAATTTTTTCATCCACCAATTCACCGTTTAATTCTAACTTTGCAATACTAGTCGCATTACCAACATGCAATGAAAAAGGCGCTGCACCTTCTAAATGATATGTCGCATTAGCTGGCAATACTTCATTCATAATAACTTTTTGATCTTTATCTCTGATTTGTATCCAGCACTCAGAATTATTCAAAGTAATGGTCAACGCAGAAACTCCTTCTGGTAAAGGCGCTTTTTCAGTTTCTTCATCTACACTATTACTTTCAAGATTGGATAAATCAATATTTGCACTACGCAAAATTTGATCAACTTCAAACTCAGTTAATATAGAATCCGTATCAGTCGCTTGAATAATATTAGTGTTTACTGGCGATGTAATATTTTCAATCGCCTGCTCACTTTCAGGAATATCCGTTGCAATAGAAGTTGGTAATTCATCTTCTTGTTCTTCAACAATAGCGACTACTTCTACAGCTTCTTGAGGTTCTATTACATTCTGAGAAACCTCTTCATTAGCGCTTATAGTTTGATCAGGCGTTGGGCGGACATGAAAAATATCAGCCACTTTTTCCCCATAAACAAAATACAGACATAATCCTGCGAAAAGTAAAACTGCCAATATTACTGAATACCATCTAAAAAAAGAACGTTGAACCATTCTTTTATCGTCATTCATTTGTGCTCGAATAACGCTGTCATTCTTTTCATAATTAAAAGGATCTTCTAATTGAGCCAATAATGGATCAATTTCATCTCGACTAATTTTTAAAAAATCGGCATATTTTCTAATGTAGCTTTTTACATATATCAAAGCACCCAATCTATCGTAACAGCCATCTTCTAAATCTTGTAAAACTTGCACTCGAATAGAAAGAATGCGCGAAGCATCTTGCAAAGAAATTTGACGACTTTCGCGAGCATCTTTTAGTTTTTGAATTATTTCATCTTTAATCATATTATCTCTTAGTACTGATTACTTTGCTGGTTTGCCAATGCTTTTTCATATTTAGCTATTTCAGATTGATTTCGTGCTTTTTGAGCTGATTCTAATCCCAATCGAACACTGGCTGGTTCATATCCATATTGATTGTGATAACGGTCTAAAGCAGGAAAAACCTCATTATATTGTTTTAACTTATCTGCTGCCATTGCTTTAAAATAATAAGTATCAGCATAATTTGGATTAGCAGCGATGCCTTTATTCGCATACTGATTGGCTTGATTATAATCACCATGGATCAAATAACATGCTGCAGCACCACTACTCATGCCTGCTTTTAACTCTTGAGGTGATGAATCTGCAATTGATGCCATTTTAACAGCCGCACTCTTATCATAAGGATCGCACTGTAATTTCACATAATGTTTAATTCCAGTTCTATCCGTAGGATCAATCGCAATAGCCTTAGAATATAAAGCTATTGCATCTGAATTTTTACCTTGTAACTCTTGATTAAGACCCAATAAAACATACAGATTAGTAAAATTAGGATATTTTTTAACCAATGGCAGAAGTTTCTCTTCTGCAGCGGCATACTCGCCTCTTTCAATATATTGAAAGCCCATTTGATATGATAATTTATCAGCATCTGACAAATTATCGACAGTCATTGAAGATGATGTACCCACCCTGCTAGATGTACCCTGTGTTGTAGTACAAGCTAACAATGTAGATGACAATAATAATACTGCTAAATATCTCATATCTCAGGTCTCCAATATATTTTTACTGGCTTATTTACCGTGATTGTATCAAGATTCTTGTGTTTTGGTACGCTTAGTTCGATCTTTCACACGACCAGCCAATTGACCACAAGCGGCATCAATATCCTCACCTCTTGTTTTACGAATTGTCGTCACAATACCTTGTCTTTGTAAAATCTCTTTGAATCGATTAATGCGATTCATAGATGAGCATTCATAACCAGAATTCGGGAATGGATTAAATGGAATTAAATTCACTTTCCCAGGAATATCTTTGATTAATTTTGCCAAAGCAAAAGCATCTTCTTCTTTATCATTCACATCTTTTAGCATCACATATTCCCATGTGATCTTACGGTATGCCGATGAATCTGTAATATATGCTTTACATGCTTCTAATAATTGTGCGATCGGATATTTCTTATTGATTGGTACAATTTCATCACGCAATGAATCATAAGGTGCATGCAAAGAAATTGCCAAAGAAACATCTGATACTTCTTTTAAACGGTACAAGGCAGGCACAACACCTGATGTACTCAATGTTACGCGTCGTTTTGATAATCCAAAACCATAATCATTCAACATGACATCAATCGCTTGTGTCACATTCGTAAAGTTTAATAATGGCTCACCCATGCCCATTAATACAACATTCGTAACTCTACGATTTTGGCTTTGTTGTGTATCACCTTCATATTCGCCCAATAGTTTTTTCGCTAGCATTACCTGACCAACTATTTCTGCTGTGCTCAAGTTTCTATTGAAACCTTGGCGCGCAGTTGAGCAGAATGTACATTCCAATGCACAACCCACTTGAGATGAAATACACAAAGTTCCACGATCATCTTCTGGAATATATACCATTTCAATGGCATTCCCAGACTCTAACTGAATCAACCACTTATGAGTTCCATCATTTGATGGTTGATCCAATAAAACTTTAGGTAAATCAAAAACAAGACGTGACTTTAATTTTTCACGTGTTTTTTTAGAAATATCAGTCATATCATCAATGGACTCAGCGCCCTTATGATAAACCCACTTCATAATTTGCATGGCACGATAAGGCTTCTCGCCAATCTCTTCACAGAGTTCGAGAACTGCTTGATAAGTTAAACCATACAAATTTTTTTCCACTACATTACTCACGGCTTGTTTCACTTTTACTTAAAATTAACGATCACAGATTTTTACTGGTGCAACTGCATTTGGGCCAAAGAAATATTCAATTTCTACAGCTGCTGTTTCTGGCGCATCTGAACCATGAACAGCGTTTGCGTCGATGCTTTCAGCAAAATCAGCACGAATTGTACCTGGTGCTGCTTCTTTAGGGTTTGTTGCACCCATAATTTCACGGTGTTTAGCAATTGCATTTTCACCTTCTAATACCTGCATCATTACAGGACCAGAAACCATGAATTCAACTAAATCGTTAAAGAAAGGACGCTCTTTATGCACAGCATAAAAACCTTCAGCTTCTTCGCGAGTTAAATGTACCATTTTAGCGGCAACAATTTTAAAACCAGCAGTTTCAAAACGGTCGTAAATTTTACCGATCACATTTTTTTTAACCGCATCTGGTTTGATAATAGAAAAAGTACGTTCAACAGCCATTTTGACTCCTTACACCCTAACAATAGCTAAACAAATAAATTGATTTATGTTTTCATGATAAAAACCGTGAAATTCTATCATATAAATGTAATATCTCTTAAAAAAATACACTTTTATTTATAGCTCATCACAAGATATTCACTTAGGCTCTCTTTTCGTTTTAATTGCCCCTCATGCTATCATGCACACTTGTTCCATCAACTCTCTGTTTTTAATATGACAATGCTATCTTCTTTAAACGCAGCACAATATGATGCTGTCACCGCGCCTTTGGGTCCTGTTCGTGTATTGGCTGGTGCTGGCTCAGGAAAAACTAGAGTTTTGGTGGCAAGAATTGCATGGTTAATCGAAACAGAGCAAGCAACACCTCATGAAATTTTAGCGGTAACATTTACCAACAAAGCAGCGTTAGAAATGCGTACTCGCTTGGAATCAACCCTGAATCGCCCATTACGCAATTTATGGCTCGGTACATTCCATTCGCTTTGTCATCGCTTACTTCGCTTACATCATGTTGAAGCCAATTTAGATCAGAACTTCCAAATTATGGACAGCGATGATCAATTGCGTTTATGTAAAAGATTATTGCGCGAACGTGGCATCGATGAAAAATTAGTTAGCCCTAAAGCTTTGCAAAACTTCATCAGCAGCAATAAAGATGAAGGTCGTAGAGCAAGCCATATTGAGCGTGGCTATAATCAAGCATACAACACTATGATTGAACTTTACGCTCAGTATCAAGTGATTTGCGATCAATCAAGTTTGGTGGATTTCTCAGAAATTTTACTTCGTACTTTAGAAGTCCTTCGCAATACACCTGCGCTTTTAAAACATTATCAAAACCGCTTCAAATTTGTATTAGTGGATGAATTCCAAGATACCAATAGCATTCAATATGCTTGGCTTAAAATACTTAGCGGCGGACATCAACAAATATTTGTGGTGGGCGATGACGATCAGTCAATCTACGGCTGGCGCGGTGCTCGCGTTGAAAATATCTTAAATTTCGACCAAGACTTTCCAAACAGCACAACTGTTCGCTTAGAACAAAACTATCGCTCTACCTCTACAATTTTGGACGCCGCCAATAGCGTGATCGAAAAAAATAGCGAACGTTTGCCTAAAAAATTATGGACAGATAATAGCGACAAATCTTTGATCACAAAATATGGTGCAATGGATGCTTACGAAGAGGCACAATTTGTCATCAATAAAATCAAAAAAGCAATTGATGATGGTGTTGCAAGACGTGAGCAAGCAATCTTATATCGCTCTAATGCGCAATCTCGTATCTTTGAAGAAGTATTACTACGTGCAAACATTCCATACCGTATTTATGGTGGTTTACGATTCTTCGATCGTGCTGAAATCAAAGACATCACGAGCTATTTACGTCTCATCGTTAATCACAATGATGATATTTCATTTGAACGCGCCATCACAACACCTGCGAAAGGCATTGGTACAGCGACAATTGAAAAAATTAGATTAGAAGCAATGCTAGAAGAAGTTTCATTGTGGACAGCGATGAACAATATCTTAGAAAGCCAAAGTTTAGCGAAGCGCTCACATAATGCTTTGATGAGCTTTAAACTGCTCATTACTGGCTTATTTGATTCTATTGGCGACGTTACGCTTGATCAATTCATTCAAGATGTAATTGATAAAGTAGAATTAGAGGCACATTACAAAAAAGAACCAATGGGACGCGGCGAAGATCGCATTGAAAACTTAAATGAATTCATATCAGCAAGCCGTCAATTTGTTGAAGATTACAACAATGAACCTGATTCAGCTCCTTTGACATCCTTTGGTTACTTATCTGAATTCTTAGGTCAAATCACACTGGATTCTGCTGTCAATGCGGATATAGGCAATGATGACAAAATTCAGCTAATGACATTACACAGTTCAAAAGGCTTAGAGTTTGATCATGTTTACCTAGTTGGTATGGACGATGGGCTATTCCCTAGCGAAAGTTCCATGAATGATCCTACTCGCTTGGAAGAAGAACGCCGATTGGCTTATGTTGGTATCACACGTGCTAAAAAGTTATTAACACTGACAACAGCAAACTCTCGCATGATTCACGGTAAAACAGTTTATTTAACTCCATCTTGTTTTCTGAAAGATATTCCTGCGCATTTACTCAAAGTGCAAGGAGAAAAAATAGCTGTATCGAAACCTTTAACTGCGCGTTCTAGCGTAAGCTCAACGTCACAAGACCAATCAATGAAAGGCTATGCGTTGGGGCAATTGGTGGAACATCCAGTGTTTGGTGAAGGCGTCATTACTAACTTTGAAGGTGTCGGAGACCATGCAAGAGTCACGGTTAATTTCAAGCAAGCAGGTACAAAAACACTTGTATTACTTTACGCAAAATTAACAGTTCTTTAAAAATCATTTTTTATATTCTATAATGTGTGCATTATTACAATAATTTATAGGATTATATTATGAAAAAAATATTATTAGTTTTAAGCGGATTGGTATTGAGTTTAACATCTGTAAGTTTTGCTTACCAATCCGATTATGGTTGTAGAAAGAAAGAACATAATTTGCGTAAGCAGTTGAGCTATGCTGAACAGTATAACAATGTGCATAGAGCTGAAAACCTACGTCGTGCTCTAGCAAATGTTCAACAATATTGTGGCACTGATTCATATGTTTCAGACTATGATGATATCGAGCTCAATGATGATGTATACAAACAAAGCTTGAATAAAAAGGTCTTGAATCAGAAGAAAAAAGTTGCTGAAGCAAAATATGAATTAGATGAAGCAAAATTGTCTGGCAAAACCAAAAAAATTCGTCAAAAAACAGAAAAATTGCAAGAGCGCCAAGACAAATTGAACTTCTATTTAAAAGAACTTGATTCATTGAAATAATCTTTATATTTTTCACTCAAACTAAAGATTTTGTAGTATTTCTGCAAAATCTTTTTTATTTGGATCCAAATATCGAATGTCAAAGATTGTAAATGGCAAGTAAAACTTAGAAAACTCATTATTCTTTCTAAAACAAGAATGCTAATATTTCATCCAACAAAATTAACATAGATTTAGGCCTAGGAGTTTTTATGAAAAAGCTTGCTCTCTCAACATTTATTATTTTAGGTTTATCAACCGCATCAGCTCAATATTTGGGTCCACAAGGCGATCAAGCAGATCAAAATGGCGGTTATAAAGGCCCTTCACTAAGCCAATCCATCACTACAGTTAAAGAAGCAAATACTTTGCGTGATGATGCTTACGTAAAAATGCGTGGAAAAATTATCAAACATTCTCATAAAGATAAATATATCTTTAGCGATGGTACAGGCAGCATCACAATTGAGATTGATAAAGATAAATGGCGCGGTTTAACGGTTGATGCAGAAGATTTAGTAGAAATCGTAGGTGAAGTTGATAAAGACTGGAATTCAGTTGAAATTGATGTGGACTACATTACAAAAGTTCAGTAACTCCATTCATACTTATCCATAATACAATTTAATGCACCGTACTCATCCCTCTCCCCCGAAGTGAGTACGGTTTTTTTTATGCCTTATGAATATCTGTCACTGTTGAATGAATTTCCACATCTTTCATTCGAGTGGTAATTTGATCCCCAACTTTAATGACATCTTTTTGAAGACTCACAACTTCACCATTATCGGCAATTTTTTGTGTGACAGAATAGCCTCGCCCAAGCACTTTCAATGGACTCAATCCATCTAACAATAAAGCTTTATTTTGTAAAGCTATTTGTGCTTCCTCAAATTTACCATTCATCTGCTGATTCAATGATCGGCTCATTTGCATTAATCGTTCATTTAGATATTTATGCTGTCGATGCAATAAATCAATATTTAATCGCTTTTCCAAATGATTTAATTCCACAATTTTTTTCTGATGAGCTTGCTTCATTAAACCTTGTAACTGCTGTTCCTTGAGCGCTAATAATGATAATTTTTCTTTAATCTTTTGTGCAGGATGAAGATAAGACAACTTCGTCAATCTCTCTTCTAGCTGCTTATTCTTAAGCGTTAGTAATCTCTGAATAACTTGTACCAATTGATATTCGTAACGATCCAAGGTTTGCATAATTTCTTGCTTCGAAATGCTCGACAATTTAGCTGCGGCAGTTGGCGTCGGCGCTCTTAAATCAGATACAAAATCAGATAATGTCGTATCCGTTTCGTGCCCTATTCCTGTAATGATTGGAATGTTTGATGCGTAAATCGCCCGAACAACTCGCTCATCATTAAAGCACCACAAATCCTCAATACTGCCACCACCACGAACCACTAAAAGCAGATCACAAATTTGCTCTGCATTGGCTTTCTCAATAGCTCTAACAATTTGAGGAGCAGCTTCTTCACCTTGTACTAACGATGGATAAATTTCATAAGGAATATCAGCACGATGATCTTGTAAAACTTTGAGCACATCTTGCAAAGCCGCTGCATTTGGCGATGTTAAAATACCAATGCGATTAGGATAGTTTGGAATCTGTTTTTTATGCTCTGGATTAAACAATCCTTCTTTCTGAAGTTTTTCACGCAACCGCTCAAATGCTAAATAGAGATTTCCGCGCCCTAAAGGCGCTAAACGAGAAATGACTAATTGATAATCTCCGCGCGGCGTATATAGTGACAACTTCCCTTGTATTTCTACTTTTGCACCATTTTCAATAAACTGCTGAAAACTTGTCGCACTCGTTCGCCAAACCACACAACGAACAACGGATGATGCATCTTTGAGATTGAAATAAATATGCCCTGATTGCGCTCTAATCACATTAGAAATTTCACCTTCGACTAAACAATGGAAAAACGCATCTTCCATATGAAATTTCAGTTGCTGACTAAACTCACTGACCGTTAAATATCTCATCTCATTCAACACAATTAATCTTCCTTTTTAGCTGCTTCCCACAAGTGATCCATTTCTTCCAGAGTTGCCGACTCGATCGGCTTATATAAATTTCGTTCAATGTATTGAAAACGCTTTTTGAATTTCACATTCGTTTCAGCAATCGCTGTTTCAGGCGATATTTCACAATGTCTCGCTAAGTTCACCACAGCAAATAATAGATCGCCAATCTCTTTTTGAAGTTTTTCTTGTTGCTGATTATGCAGCTCAACTTTAACTTCTTCGAGCTCTTCTTCAATTTTATGAATGATTGGCTCCGCATCATTCCAATCAAAGCCTACTTTTGCGGCTTTCTTTTGTAAATTATAGGCAACCGTTAAACCTGATAATGATGCTTTCACGCCATCTAAGTAACTTTCTTCAATGCCTTTGTTAGCCTTTTCTTCTGCTTTTATGGCATGCCAAGCTGCTTTTTGCTCAGCTTCATCGGCATATACAACACCATCGAATACATGAGGATGCCTTCTGATCATTTTGTCATTCACGCTTTTCACGACATCATTGAAATCAAATCGCCCTTCTTCTTTTGCAATTTGTGCATGCAAAACAATCTGTAATAACAAATCGCCCAGCTCATCTTTTAGCTCATCGCTATCTTTTTGAAGGATCGCTTCTACAACTTCTGCGCTCTCTTCATTTAAAAAAGGAATCAAGCTTTCATGAGTCTGCTTACGATCCCAAGGACAACCTTCTGGAGATCTTAATGTCGCAACTGTTTTCAAAAATTCATCAATCATAGTCAGCACTGTTTATTTAGAGCAAAAACGCATTATACGATATCCATCTGAATATTGACCTCGAAATTCCTAACAAAGCTCGTATAATGAATCATTTTCATAAAGGCTATTAACTAGTTAATAAAATAATGACAGATATTCGAAGCATATTTTCCGAAGATGGCGAGCTTGATCAAGCGCTGTCTCACTATTCCCCTCGTGAAGCGCAAATTGAAATGGCTGAAGCGGTGCAACATGCCATTGAAGAGCATGAAACTGTCATTATCGAGGCCGGAACAGGAACAGGAAAAACTTTTGCATATCTCATCCCTGCATTGTTATCTGGCAAAAAAGTGATTGTTTCCACAGGAACAAAACATCTTCAAGATCAGCTGTACGATAAAGATTTGCCATTATTGAAAAAGATATTTAAATATAAGCCAGTCAGCACAGCATTACTCAAAGGTCGAAGCAATTATCTTTGCCTTTATCGCATCAAAACTTTGCGCCAGCGCGGACGTTTTGAAAACAAAAAACAAGTGGATGATTTCTATCGAATCGAACGCTACGCACAGCAAGATCCGATAGGCGACATCACCAAAATAGAGAACTTCCAAGATTCAACGTTGTTTTCTCATGTCACATCCACAACAGAAAACTGCTTACACACTGAATGCCCTGATTACGAAGATTGCTTTATTTTTAAAGCACGTAAAAAAGCGATGGAATCAGACATCATTGTCATTAACCATCATCTGTTCTGTGCGGACTTATCACTCAAACAAGAAGGCTTTGGTGAGCTTTTACCGGAAGCTGATTGCATCATCATTGATGAAGCTCATCAATTAGCAGAAACAGCAGGATTATTCTTTAGCGAGCAAGTGGGCACGAAAGCATTTTATGATTGGCTAGAAGACTTCAATCGTTTACTTGCATTGGAAGCCAGTGACTTTTCAAGCCATGATGATATCGCAACCAATGTGATCGAAGGCATGATCGAACTGCGTAAAATGTTGCCCGAAGGCACTAAGCGTTATGCTTTGACTGAGTTTTATCAAGACCCTAGAATTGCAGATCAATTGGCTGAAATCGCTGATCAATTATTAGAATTGGTTGTTGTGATTAAGCCTTTAATTGTGCGCTCGAAAACATTGGCACAAATCGTTGAACGCATGCAAGAGTTTCAAGAAGCTTGGACAAAAATCACCGTTACTTCGCAAGAAAATCCTGACGATAATGCCGTTGTATGGATTGAAACCTATGTTCATCACCTCATTATTGCTTCTACACCTTTGGACATTTCCGAAATATTCCAAAAAAATAGTCGCGGCTTAAAAGCAGGATGGGTATTTACCTCTGCAACTTTAGCGGTAAATGGTAAATTCGCTTATTTCTGTGCACCGCTTGGTTTATCAGATAAAAATTCTTTGTGTTTAAAAAGTCCGTTTAACTATAAGACTAATGCACTGTTTTATCATCCACCTGCTTTACCTGAACCAAATCACCCAACTTATATCTCGAAATTTATTCACTCGATGTTGCCTGTGATCACTGAAGCTAAAGGTCGTACTTTTATTCTTTTCACAAGCTATCGTGCTTTAAATGAAGCCGCTGAAATTTTGAAAAAATCTCTAAGCTATCCTTTATTTATTCAAGGTGATGCACCAAAAATCACCTTAATTGATCAATTTAGAGATTCTGGCAACGGTGTTTTACTAGGCACAACAAGCTTTTGGGAAGGAGTAGATGTACGTGGAGAAGCTTTATCTTGCGTGATCATTGAAAAATTACCTTTCTCTTCTCCTGGTGATCCTATTGAGCAAGCCAAAATTGATCTTATTAATAAAAAAGGGTTAAACGCTTTCATTAATTATCAATTACCTAAATCCATCATTACCCTCAAACAAGGCATTGGACGATTGATACGAGATCCAAATGATTATGGTTTATTAGTCATCGCAGACCCAAGATTAATCACCAAAGCTTATGGCAAACAATTCCTCAATAGCTTGCCTGAAATGGCTAAAACTCAAAAAATTGAACGGGTACAGAAGTTTTTTGAATATGTTGAGAAAAAACGCTTAGAATAAGCCGAATATTTTTAAAGGACTCTGATATGTCATCCACAGCACTCATGATTATTTATCCTATCGTTGTTATTGCTTCCTATTTAATCGGCTCTCTTTCAGCTGCGATTATCACTTGTAAAATAATGGGCTTACCTGATCCTCGCACAACTGGATCTAATAATCCTGGCGCAACAAATGTGATGCGCATTGGCGGCAAAAAAGCTGCAGCAATCACATTAATGGGTGATTTATTAAAGGGCTTAATTCCTGTTGTGATCGTTAAGATATTATTCCCTGAAGAATCATTATTGATTGCTTTAACGGCACTGGCGGCTTTCTTAGGCCATCTCTTCCCGATCTTCTTTGGCTTCAAAGGTGGAAAAGGCGTTGCAACAGCTTTAGGTTGCATTATCGGCTTGAATTTATGGGTTGCTTTATGCGCATTTGGAACATGGCTTGTGGTCTTTGCCATTTCACGCATTTCATCATTATCTGCTTTAACAGCGGCAGTCATTGCACCCATTTATTTATGGTTATTTGATGCTTCAACATCTGTTGTGATCGCTGTCGTAATCATGGATATCTTATTAATCATTCGCCATAAAGCAAATATTCAGCGCATTTTAAAAGGCGAAGAAAAAAAATTAACCTCAAAAAAATAACAGCACTTTAACGATAAGGATTTTTCATGGATATTTTAGATGCGATCTATTTAGGCATCATCGAAGGCATTACTGAGTTTATTCCTGTGTCATCTACTGGCCATTTAATTGTTTTAAGTGATTTACTTGGCTTAGAACAAAACAATGTAAACAAAGCGTTTGAAATCATCATTCAGTTTGCCGCTATCTTAGCTTTAGTGTTTGTTTACCCATCAAAATTCACTTTTAAACACATCAATTTATGGACAAAAATCGCACTCGCTTTTATTCCAATTGGTGTTATTGGCTTTCTCTTTTCAAACCAAGTCAAAGCTATATTTAGCATAGATGTTGTTGCTTGGGCATTCATCGCTGGTGGTATCGTGTTTTTAATCGTTGAACACTTTTACAAAGAAGAAAAAACTCACATAATCGATGTAGAAAATGTGAGTTATAAACAAGCGTTATACATCGGCTTGGCTCAAGTTTTCGCATTGATTCCGGGAATGTCTCGAGCAGGTGCTAGCATTATCGGTGCAATGCTCGTAGGTTTGAATAGGAAAGCCAGTGCTGAGTTCTCATTTTTACTGGCTGTACCCGTTATGGCTGCAACAACAGCATATGACCTTCTAAAACATCACAAAGAAATTCTACACTCAGGCAACTTACTCAATTTAGGTATTGGCTTCGTTGTTTCATTTTTAGTTGCACTTTGTGTTATTAAGTTATTTTTAAAATTCTTAGAAAAATTCACATTCGTAGCATTTGGTATTTATCGAATCGCTTTTGGAATTTTAATTTTAGTTATTTTCTAAATAAATTAAACCAATTGCTTACGCTGAGTTGAACTTGGAATCCCCATATTTTCGCGATATTTAGCCACTGTCCTTCGGGACAGTTCATGCCCTTTTTCCATTAGTATTTCTTGAAGTTTTTGATCACTCAAAGGCTTTCTTTTATCTTCAGCATCAATAATTTCTTGCAAAACTGCTCTAATTGCAACACCAGAAGCATCTTCATTGCCCGTAGAAATTTGATTCGTAAAAAAGAAATTCAATGGAAATGTACCTTGCGCACAGATTAAATACTTACCTGCAACAGCACGAGAGATTGTAGATTCATTCAATTCGAGCATTCCCGCTATATCCTGCATCCTCAAACCTTTCATCGATTTTTGCCCGTGAATAAAGAATTCTTGCTGAGATTTCACAATAGCAGTGGCAACTTTTAATAAAGTATCAAAACGATCTTCAATACTTTTCAAAAAAAATCGAGCGTCATTTAGCTGTGAACGCATTAAATCACGTCCTTCCATTTTTGTTTTTTGAGCTAAGCGGGCATATTTTCGATTGATTCGAAGTTTAGGCAATATCTCTTCATTGAGAGTCACTGTTAACTGATCACCTTTTTGTAGCACGATTACATCAGGTTTAACGGCTTCAACTTTTTCTTTACTGTAATTAGCTGCAGGATAAGGGTTTAATCGCTTAAATCCTTCTAGCATCTCGACAACTTCTTCTTCCAAAAAATGATAATGTTTTTCGATGCGTTTCAAATCATGCTGCATTAACCATTTTGAATGATAACGCAATAAATCTATCGCTTCCTCTTGCCAATATGGCACAGGCTCAATATGTTTAATTTGCTGAATTAAAGATTCTTCTAGTGATGTCGAACCAACACCGATCGGATCAAATTGCTGAATGTGTCTTAACACCATTAAGACTTCATCTTCTTCAATCTCTAAATGTGGGTATTGATTTTCTAAAGCTTCGACTATAGCTGATGGTTGCTGAGTAAAATAGCCATTATCATCCAAAGAATCGATTAAGAAAGCACCGATTATAAAATCAGTTTGAGATAATCGTAATAATTTTAATTGTTCTAATAAATGCTCATCCAAAGATATGTCATAAGTATTAATATCATGTCCTTCATTTTCAGTACTTGAACTATTTAAACTTACATAATCTGAACTACCACTATCCTCATAACTGCTCCAATCTTCCAAAACTTCCATCGGAGTATCACGGTCTAAATCGATTGACTCTTCTTTATTTTCAATTATTTCATTATTATCTTGATCATTTTTTAAACTACCAATTTCTAAATCATAAGACGATAAATCAAATTCATCCTCTGCGGTAACATCTTGTTCCACCATCATATTTTCATCTAAAAATGCAGCTACTTCTTGTTCTAATTCTAATTGAGAACACTGTAAAATCTTCAACGCATTTTGCATTGATTGAGTCAATGCGATGGTTTGTGTTTGTTTTTGTATTATACTAGATTTCATTTTCATGTCTCGGCAGTGTACCATAGAATAAGTATAAGCAACTTTATGTGAAATTCTTTACAATAATATTGTATAGTTATACATCGTTCAGTACAGATGATCGGATCTTTTCCCCAACTTTATTGTAGTTTATAGGATTACCGTGTGAATAATAAAAAATTATTACTTGTTGATGACGATATAGAATTTTCAGAGCTATTATCCACTTACCTTTCAGGAGAAGGTTTAAAAGTTATAACAGCTCATAATGGAAACGAAGCCTTAGCAATTGCACAAACGTCTACATTTGATGTCTGTTTATTGGATGTAATGATGCCTGAATTAGATGGTATCGAAACTCTCAAACAATTACGTCAATTACACCCAAATTTACCAGTGATTATGTTGACTGCTAAGGCAGAATCAATTGACAGAATTCTAGGACTTGAATTAGGTGCAGATGATTATATTGCCAAGCCACCTGAGCCTCGTGAATTATTAGCTAGAATTAAAGCGATATTGCGTAGAGCAAGCCAAAATACTTTGCCTATCGTTGAAAGCTTTGAAAAAGATAAAATTCACTGGGATAAGCAAAAAAGAATTTTCTATATCAACCAAAACCCAATTGATTTAACAGGCATAGAATATGAAATCTTAGTTGTATTGGCTGAAAATCCTGGTGCTGTAGTACCTAAGGATACAATCTCAATGCAAGCTATGCACAAAAAACTTCCGCCTTTTAATCGCAGCTTAGACGTTCACATCTCTAACATACGTAAAAAAATCATGGATCAAAACGTAGAGATTAAAAGCGTTAGGGGCCGTGGATATCAATTGAGCGTATAACATGCGCCTTAAGCTGAAAGAATTTTCTAAAAGTTTTCTTTTTAGAGCATGGCTATCGGTTGTTTTAGCCTATACTCTTATCGTTCTTTCAGCACAAATGGCGTATGTGTATGTAACAGAAAAATATAATAATGAATGGAGAGAAATATACCATACAGAGGTATTACCTGCTCTCTCCGATATTATCACCGCAGGTAGCGATCCTGATAAAATTAATCCACTATCGACCATCGAAAATTTAGCAGACAAATACTCCCAGTACCTCACAGTGTATTCATTGGGTGCTATTTCAGCAGATCAAAATATATTAAAAGCTCACACAGAATTATTCGAAATGAGCAACATCAAACAGAATCAACTCATTTACTTCACAGGCAAAGACACCAACCTATATTTAATAGAAATTAAAAACCCTAGCCACTCAGTGCTGTATTTTAGCTTATCTACGGAAGGTTTTATTATTAGAACCATTCCGATATTTATCTTCATATTATTTTTTACATTTTTTTGGGCAAGAAAGTTTTTATCACCTGTAGAAGCGCTCATCAAAGCAGCTCAACAAGTTGGTAAAGGAGACTTACAAGAAGTCTCTGCTGTTGTTAATCAAAATGCAACGCCTGAAATTCAAGAGCTCACCCAAACATTTAATGTCATGGTTAAAAATCTTGCGAAATTACAAAAAAGTCAGCAAGAGATGATTTCAGATATTGCTCACGAACTTCGTTCACCTTTGGCAAGACAAAAGCTAGCCATTAATCTTTTAAAAGATCGTCAGTTTCATAAGTTTGATTACAAAGAACTATTAGACAGAGTTGAAAATGAAGGTACTCGTTTAAATGAATTAATTGACGAAATTCTTAACTATCTTCGTCCGCTACAGAGCAACCATCTACAATTTGATGAGTTATCAGAGCACATTTATTTAACATCAATGCTTGAGTCAATTACTGATGATGCTGCTTTCGAATTCTCTAAACAAAATAAAGGCATCGAAACTCATATCGATCTTGAGCAAGAATTTATTGTTTTGGGTGATTATTTAAAATTAGAACGCGCCATTGAAAACATTGTTAGAAATGCTCTCTTTCATACAAAACCATACACAAAAATCCAAGTTAGTTTAACCACAGATAAAGAAACCAACGAAGCTGTCATTGCTGTACGTGATTTTGGAAGCGGTGTACCAGAAGAAAATATTCCATTCTTAACTAAACCTTTTTATAGAATTGATAGTGCACGAAATAAAAAAGATGGTGGTTATGGTTTAGGCCTCACAATTACCAATGCCATTATTAATAACCATAATGGTTCACTCTCCTTTAAAAATGCAGAAGATGAAGGATTTATCGTCATTATAAAAGTACCTTTAATCAGCAACGATATATAAATAGGTTATGCTTAATTGCTATTTTCTAGTAGAATGATGCCCTTTTTATAGTAAGTTTTATTGGGTTAATTTTATGAGCGATCGTTTACAAAAAGTATTGGCTAATTTGGGCTTAGGCTCTCGCCGTGCCATGGAAGACTGGATTCGAGAAGGTAGAATCTCCGTCAATGGCACTATTGCCACATTAGGTACAACTGTGGATGGCTCAGAAAAAATCCTAGTGGATGGTAAGCCTATTAAAATGGATGATTCTCCTTTTGTACGCAGAATCATTGCTTACTATAAACCTGTTGGCGAAGTTACTTCGCGCAATGATCCTGAAGGTCGCCAAACGATTTTTAACAGCTTGCCACCAATTAAAAATGGTCGTTGGATCTCTATTGGTCGTTTAGATATCAATACACAAGGTCTTTTGTTACTCACAAACGACGGTGAATTTGCTAATAAAATGATGCATCCTTCAAGTGAAGTTGAGCGTGAATATGCTGTGCGTGTTTTAGGGACATTGACCGAAGAAATGGTTACAAACATGACAACAGGCGTTGAGTTTGAAGACGGAATTTCTAAATTCGATGAAATCCTCTATTCAGGCGGCGAAGGCGCGAATATTTGGTTCCACGTTATTCTAAAAGGTGGTAAAAACCGTGAAGTTCGTCGTTTATGGGAATCTCAAGGCTTAACTGTTTCACGCTTAATTCGCGTTCGTTACGGTAGTTATACATTGCCAAAATCACTTCGCCCTGGTCAATCTATCGATTTAGATATCGACCAAACTAAAGCGATTTTGGAAGATGCTGGCATGCCGTTCCGCATTGATAGCTTCTATGCGCCACCAGAAAATAAAAAAGCTGCTTATAAAGCTAAACCAAATAAACGTTTTGCGAACAACTTCACTGCTAAACCTCGCACTGAATCTGAAGAAAAACCTGCTCGCCCTGAATTTGATCAATCTGAATTTGGTAAAAAAGCACCAACAAGATCTTCAGCGACTAGAGATACGAAAAGTAGACCTGTTGCAAAACAAAATACTCGTACCTTTGGTAGCGCGACTATGGTGACACCTTCAAAAAATCGTTCAACATCATCAAAACCTAAATCAAACAATCGTAGATATGACAGAGATTAATGTGACTCCTGCACTTTCAATTCGTAATTTAGCCAAAACATACAGTAATGGAAAAGAAGCTCTTAAAGGCATCAACTTAACTGTTGATCAAGGTGACTTCTTTGCATTACTCGGTCCGAATGGCGCGGGAAAATCAACAACAATCAGCATTGTGACTGGCCTTCTAGATGCTTCTAAAGGCAATGTTGAAATTTTTGGACACGATCACAAATCAGATATGCGCAATGCAAAATCAATGGTTGGATTAGTGCCACAAGAATTTAACTTCAATCAGTTTGAATTATGTGAAGAAATTCTCATCAATCAAGCAGGTTATTTTGGTGTGCCAAGAAAAATCGCCAAAGAACGTGCAAATAAATATTTAGCGCTTTTAAATTTGACTGATAAAGCTCGTGTTATGGCACGCAATTTATCAGGCGGTATGAAGCGCCGATTATTAATTGCGCGTGCTTTAATGCATGAACCAAAATTGCTAATTTTAGATGAACCAACAGCTGGTGTTGATATTGAAATCAGACGTCAAACTTGGGAGCTTCTACAAAAAATTAATGCGACAGGCACAACGATTATTTTGACTACGCATTATTTAGAAGAAGCTGAATTGCTATGTAAAAACATTGCAATTATCAATCAAGGTGAAATTGTTCAACATAGTTCAATGGATTCGCTCTTAAGACAATTACAATCAGAATCTTTTGTCTTGAGTTTAAGTGAGCCTTTGCAAGCAATTCCTGAAAATATTGATGGCTTAACTTTTACTGCTATTAATCCATTGACACTAGAAGTAGAGATTGAAAAGCCTCATACAGTGACAACTGTGTTTGATATTTTAAAAACTCATAATCTGCAAGTAGAAACGCTACGCAACAAAGCCAACCGTTTAGAAGAGTTATTCATCAAATTAACCAGCAATAAGGAATCATAGAAGTGGATCGTCAGAGTGTTAATTGGGTCGCCTTCCAAACCATTTTAATCAAAGAAATTTTACGTTTTGTTCGCATTTGGCCACAAACATTATTACCTCCTGCGATTACAACTGCATTGTATTTTATTATCTTTGGGCAAATCATCGGTTCTCGCATCGGTGAAATGGGTGGCGTGAGTTATCCAGAATATATTGCGCCAGGTTTAATCATGCTGACTGTGATTAATAACAGTTACTCAAATGTTGTGTCATCATTCTTTGGTGCAAAATTCCAACATTATGTCGAAGAGTTACAAGTATCACCTGTTTCTAATTTATTAATTATTTCGGGCTATATTGCAGGCGGGATCGCGCGTGGTTTATTTGTTGGAATCATTGTGACCATTGTTACATTGTTTTTCACATCTATTTCCATCCATAACTTTTTCTTAATGATTTTAATTTTCTTATTAACTTCAGCAGTATTTTCCTTGGCTGGTTTTATCAATGCAATTTATGCAAACTCGTTTGATGATATTTCTATCATCCCAACATTTGTATTAACACCATTGACATATTTAGGTGGCATTTTCTATTCAGTTAGCCTTTTACCAAGCTTCTGGGAAAAACTATCTTACTTCAACCCAATTTTGTACATGGTTAACGGATTTAGATACAGCATGCTAGGGACTTCAGATATCAGTATCAGTTGGACTTTAGGCTTACTAAGCATCTTATTAGTAGGATTATTTTACTTTGCCAACCATTTAATGAACAGAGGAACTGGGTTAAAATACTAGTTCATTTTTATCCATAAATTTCAGGATTTTTCTAACATGATTAGATTAACTTCGCTGCTTTTAGGCACAATTTTATTAGTGGGTTGTGCGGGTAAAAATCCGGCGGATCCATACGAAAACTATAACCGTAAAATTTATGCATTCAATACAACATTGGATGAAGTTTTACTCAAACCAGTAGCAACAGGTTATCGTGCTGCAACGCCTGCCATCGTGCGTGAAGGTGTGACGAATGCATTCAACAATATTTCAGAACCACGGAATATGGTTAATAACCTTTTACAAGGCAAAATTACTGCATTCTTAGAGTCAACACACAGATTCGTATTCAACAGTACATTTGGTTTAGGTGGCTTAATCGATTTAACCAGTACTTTCAAATTACCTGAATATCAAGCTTCAGATTTTGGTATGACACTTGCTTATTACGGCTGGGAAGATTCGAGCTATTTCTTATTGCCTTTATTGCCACCTCGCACAATGCGTGATCAAGTTGGTTTAGGCGTAGATGTATTTGCAACTAATCCTCGCGGTTATGTTATGAATTTTGAAACAGAATTAGCATTGGCAGCATTAGATACTGTAAATGCACGTTCTGAGCTATTATCAGCTGATAATTTATCGAAGAAAATCTCTCTCGATAACTATACATTCCAACGTGAATCAGTGATGCAATACAGAAATAATCAGCTCAGCAAAGCTGGGATTGATATCCCTAATAAATCTTATGATGATGACGAAGAAGAGTTTTCAATCTCTGACATTGCTCGTCAAAATGCTGATCAATAATAATGAGCCAGTCGATACCATTACGTCGTAGAATCCGAGCAAAAATTATTACTGCTTTATTGCGCTTTTTTGCTCGCTTCTCTTTAAAAAACTTGTATCGTCTTTCAAACTTTATCGCGCTGTTTGTTATTTATTTACCGAATCAAACACGCGATATTGCTCAAAAAAATATTGCCTTAGCATTCCCTGAACTATCTGATGACGAACAAAAAAAACTACTGCACGAAACTTTAAAACATAACTCAGCCACAATGTTTGAATTAAGTTTCATGTGGTTAAATTCGTATGAAAAAATCCTACAATCCGTGACTGATATAAAGGTTCCTAACGAATTTTTAGAAGATCAACAACAGTTTGAGCAGATGATTTTTATCACACCTCATTTTGGCTCATGGGAATTAAGTGGCTTATATGCTTCATCTTTATATCCATTGGCAACCTTATACCGCCCTAGCCGCTTATACATCGATCCTTTAATCATCGAAGGTCGTGCTAAAAATGGTTCTGTGTTAGTTTCAACAACCACGCAAGGCATTCGAGACATGATGAAAGCAATGCGCAATGGCAGAAGTGTCGGTATTTTACCGGATCAAGATCCTGGACAAGGTGAAGGTGTTTTTACTCCATTTTTTGGCATCCAAACAAATACAATCGCTCTCGTTTCACGCTTGGCTAATAAATTCAAAATCCCTGCTTATATCGTCGCTTCTAAGCGAAATTTAGATTCAGGAACATTTACCATTGAACTGATTAAAATTGATGATGCATTACAAAGTGAAGATACTCTGGAATCAATCACGACTTTAAATCATGCGATTGAAACAGAAATTCGAAAAGCACCTGAGCAATATCTTTGGACTTATAAACGTTTTAAAACAGCGCCTGAGGGCGAACCTGATAGATATCTTTAATTATGCGTATTTATACCTCTCAACCTCTTTCACTCAATACAACCATCGAATTGAGCGATCCTCAGTTTAATCACATCGTTCGTGTGATGCGTAAAAAAGAAAATGATTCTTTAACACTATTCAACGGTGAAGGCGGAGAATTTCAAGGCATAATTACTGCGATCAATAAACGCTCATTAAACATTGAATTACAAAGTTTTGATGAGAATAATCGTACATCAAAACTCGATATTCACTTAATTCAAAGCTTTGCTAAATTCGATAAAATGGATTTTGTTTTTCAAAAAGCCACTGAATTAGGCATCGCAAGATTGACACCATTCACCAGTGAACACAGTAGCTTCAAATTAACTGGTAATGATAAACAAGATAAAAAACTATCCCATTGGCAAGGTATTTTAGAAAGTGCCTGCGAGCAATGTGGTTTGAATATTATCCCGACTTTGACTGATTTTGCTTCATTAAAAAACATTGCTGATATTTTGCAAGATCGTCCATATTTAATTCTCTCTCCAAGAGCAGAAAAATCATTGGGTCAATGGATTAATGATCAACCCAATTCTCAAACTGAATTTGGCATCATTATTGGCCCTGAAGGCGGATTCAGTGAAGCTGAAATATCATTCTTATCCAATCACAATAATTGCCATCCAGTTTCACTTGGTAATAGGATCTTACGCACTGAAACTGCTGCATTGTCGGTCATCAGTAGTTTACATTCTCGCTTAGGAGATTGGGCGTAAGCCTTGTTATTTTTTATAACATCCCCATCATTAGTGTCATTATTCTCTTAATAAAATTATTTTTAGGAAATTACCATGACACAGCCACGCATATTTTTCATTATGGATCCTTTGCATAGCTTGAACATCCATAAAGACAGCACATTATCCATGATGATGGCTGCACAAGATTTGGTTGATGAATGCTATTACGTTGAGCCTTCTGCAATATTTATCGATGAAACTCTAGCCAAAGCTACTGTACAAGCTGTGACAATCGATTTAACTCAAAATGATTGGTATCAGCTGAAAGAAGCCGAAGTGGTGACTTTTACTAAAAATGATATTATTTTGCAACGCAAAGACCCGCCTTTTGATATGCACTATATTTATGTGACTTATCTATTGGAAATTGCAGAAAAACAAGGTGCTTTGGTTTGCAATAGCCCACGCTCACTTCGTGATTGTAATGAGAAACTATACACTGCTTGGTTCCCTGAATTATGCCCGCCAACATTGATCACGAGCCAATATAAACATCTTAAAGATTTTATTGCAAAGCACCATGACACGATCATTAAACCGCTAGATGGCATGGGTGGTAGTGCTATTTTTAGAATTCAAGAAAATGATCCGAATCTCAATGTGATTATGGAAACATTAACAGAGCATCAGAAAACGACTGTGATGATTCAACGTTATATTCCTGAAATCAAACAAGGTGATAAACGTATTTTACTCATCAATGGCGAGCCTGTTCCCTATTCCATGAATAGAATCCCTGCTGCTGGTGAAACCCGAGCTAATTTAGCTGTAGGTGGCACTGCGGTTGTTGAATCACTTTCTCCAAGAGAATATGAAATTTGTGAAGCTGTTGCGCCAGAGCTGAAAAAACGAGGGTTATACTTTGTCGGATTAGATGTGATCGGTGGCTATTTAACAGAGATCAACGTCACAAGCCCAACAGGCATTCGTCAAATAGAAAACTCAACAGGGATTCCTGTGGGTCGAGATTTAATTACAGTATTGATAGAAGAGTGGAAAAACAAAAACAATGTCAATTAGTTATCGCGGTAAATTTTTAATCAGCATGCCTCATATTGACGATGAAATCTTTCATCGTTCAGTTATTTTTATCGTGGAGCATACTGAACAATTTGTCTTAGGTATCATTATTAATCAGCAAAACTTTTTGTCTAATTACGAGCTTAAAGAGCAATATGATGTCGATATTGATCCTCAAGATTTTGATAAATTAAACTTTATTTCTGGCGGACCTATTCGTTTAAAAGAGTTATTTGTCTTGCATGAACATATTCAAAAATGGAGTGAAGCGGTTGAAATTGTGCCGGGTATCGACATTACAACTTCAGCAGAAATTTTAGGTACGATCATTGAATCATACCCTGAAATTTCTCATTCCATCGTGGACAGTTATTCTGTTTGGAGCACGGATCAGTTTAATAATGAGCTAAAAAACAATATCTGGATGCCCATTCCTTTTGACAAAAAAGTTCTTTTCTCGCGCTCTGAAAAAGAATCTTTGTGGAATGAGCTGTTCGCAAGTTCTGGTGTAAAAATCGATAATCTATCCGAACAAATGGGTAGCGCTTAAATAATCTTTTGCGTGATGAAGTGTTTCGCATTCTTGTAATAACTGAATGCGAAGCTCATCAGTTGGGGCAATCATATCTGGTACCATAATCACAGGCACTTTTGCGGCAATTGCGGCATTCACACCATTAAATGAATCTTCGAACATGACTAATTGATTACGATCTATATTTAAATAATCAGATGCTTTATGCACAATTTCAGGATGAGGCTTTGCATTTTGCACATCATCAAATGAGTAAATTTTATCAAAATAATCATAGATATTATGGTGCTTTAGCATCGTTTCAATGTAACGAGTCTGATTATTAGAAGCAATCACACAAGGAATACTATGATCGCTTAAAAAAGCTAGCATCTCTTGTGCACCAGCTTTGGCTTCCACTTTGCCATCTTCGATATAACCTTCTGCAATTTTTTGCGCTGTTCTGATAAAATTTTCAACATCTGCACGCGTTAAAAATGAAAAATCTTCATGATATCTATCAAACAAAGATGCATTGGTCACACCTAAATATTTTTTATAATAGTCTTCATTATAATTTTCAATACCATACTTCGGCGCAAGCTCGATGCAAATATCACAATACATTTGCTCAGTATTAAATAACAATCCATCTACATCAAAAATTGCACCACGAATTTCTCTCATTTTTACCTCAAAAACAAATAATTAGCGCTATTATATATTTTTCGTGCTTTCTGTCATCATTTCTAGATATATAGTACAATTCTCGCTACTAAAACGATATAAAACTAGAAGGATACCCATGAGAAAAAAAATCCTAATCAGCCTAAGCCTACTATTATCATGTTTAATCTTAATCGCGCCTGCTCAGCAGTTCTCTTTGTATGAAGCTAAAAAAATGAAAGAAGGCCGAGCAACCTTAACAAGCCGACCACATCTTTGGTTTGGCAAAGCCAATAATCGTGAAAAAAGCACAGCAGCAGATGGCTCTGAAAGTTTATCTTATGGTCGTAAAAAAGCTTGCCAATATGCAGCCATCAAAGCCTTGGCTGAGCTACAAAAGAAAGCAACCAAAGAGAATGCAATTATTGTTAAAAATATACATTCTCCTGGCTCAAAACCTGGTTTTTACTATTGTGATGTTGGTGGTAGCTCCGCAACTGTAAAATTACGCGGTACTTTTACCAACAAATAACTTATGGAATATAAACATCCAATCTAGTATTTGGTGCTTCAACGCTATAGCTCGGTTTAAAATCACCTAAAAACTCTGATTTAGCGGGTCGTTTCACAACTACCCGCTTCATTCCACGACCACTTTTCAATAACTCTAAAGCTAAAGAAAGTAACTCGGAGCTATCAGGATCATCCCCAACTAAATCTCGCACCATTCGCAAATCCAATTTAACTAAAGCAGATTTTTTTCTATGCGGATACATCGGATCCATGTAGCAGTTATCAGGCACTTCTATCGCTGTATCTTCGATGGCTTTTCGTAAATAATCGATGGAACTTAGCTGATTCAATACAATTCTCTGCGCCATATCAGACATTTCTGACTGCAATGAATGAATGGATTCAGACAACAATATCTGTAAAGTTGGATTGCGCTCAAAGAAAGTGACTTGAAAGCCTGAATATGCCAACAAACCACCATCTCTCCCCAAACCTGCGGTTAAATCCCACACAGATTGAGTTTCACCATTCTTCCACTTTAATGCACGCAATAAAGGCTCTTGTGCTTTATTGAGCTTTGAAAATCGCCACAATTGCTTTTCAGAAGCAAAATCTACTTTCAACTTTTGCTTAGCTTCATCTTGCCAAAATAAACCTTCTTCATCCCATACAAAAGATGGGAATACATAAGGCTCATTTTGTACTGAAAAATCGTTTAAAAGATCTGGCTGCAAATCATTTTTAATAATAAGTGGTAATGAATTATTCATGAGTAAAACTACGCAACAAACCAATTTCATCCGCCCAAATGTCAGGATTTGTGGTTTCTAAAATTAAAGGAATATTCTCAAATTGAGGATTTTGCATGATAAATTTAAATGCTTCTAAGCCGATTTTTCCTTGCCCCAAGCTATCATGACGATCCACTTTACTCGCAAAATCCGTTTTGGCATCATTCAAATGCATTGCTCGTAAATATTGATAACCAACAATTTCTTCAAATTGCTTAAATGTACGCGCGCAATCTTCTTGTGTACGCAAGTCATAACCTGCAACAAAAGTGTGGCACGTATCAATACAAACACCTACACGACTTTTATCTTCCACTTGATCAATAATTTCTGCCAAATGCTCAAATTCAAAACCCAAGTTAGAGCCTTGCCCTGCTGTATTCTCAATCACAGCAACCACGCCTTCAGTTTGATCCAAAGTGATGTTGATAGATTCCGCAATTTTTGCAAGGCATTCAGATGTTGTAATTTTATTTAAATGGCTACCTGGATGAAAGTTCAGTAATTTAATGCCTAATTGTTCACAACGCTGCATTTCATCTAAAAATGCTTCACGTGATTTTTCTAAACCTTCCGCTTCAGGGTGACCCAAATTAATCAAATAGCTATCGTGCGGTAAGATTTGATCATTCGTAAAACCAAGCGCGGCACACTTTCGTTTAAAGTTATCAATGACTTTAGTTTCTAATGGTTTTGCTTTCCATTGACGTTGATTTTTAGTAAAAAGTGCAAAAGCATTGGCACCAATCTCTTTCGCTCGCATCGGCGCTTGATCAACTCCACCAGCCGCACTTACATGTGCACCAATAAAATATGTCATATTATTTCCCTAAATTGCATCCAAATCATGAGGCTGTATCATACTAAAAAGGCACTTCTCTTTCAGATAATAATTTCTATCGCACCGATTGATATTTCATTGCATTCCACTAAAAATTGATCATAGATCAAAGTATTATTTTTCGTTATGCGTACACTGATCTCCATTGCACAATCAATGAGGCGATCCATGTCACAACAAACATACCAAGAAGACGGCCAACATTTTGAATCCATCATTCAATCACTCAAAGATCTATCTTATGAGGAACTATTGGCATTACCTCAGCAAGAACAGATCATTAATGATGCATTATCTGAGTGTTCCACCATCGAAATCATTAAGCAATTTTATGAAATAGATAAAGCAATACAAGTGACAGTGGTTCATTTTTTATGGTTAAAAGAGCCCAATGAGCTTTCTCTCATTGAAGGGATGCATAATATATTGATCCCTTTACCACATAAAAATTCATCCATGATTTATTCAGGTCATTGTAAATCTGAATTTTTTTATGCTTTGCCAAATGGCATCATTACCGATGATATTTTTGAACGAAACGACATCGCTGAGGATTCTATTGTAGAAGAAGCCAATTGGTTTGGTATAACAGGATTAAGCGACGCAGAAGAAAGAAGCATTCCTCAGCAAATGCGTTATGAATATGGCGATCTATTAATCGATGAGGATGGGCTAAAAGCACATGATCTTAAGTATCAAGGCTGCTTTAAAGTAAATAGCAAAACATTCAAAATGCTAGAACTATCATCAAAAAAACAACCCAATACCATTCACATTTGGCATTACTATGATGAGCACTACGCTTATGCATATCACAATGAGAATAATGAACTGCAATTTGATCTTGGGCGAAATTGCCCAATCGATCTATTACAAAAATTTAAGATAATTTAGTTTGAATAAACTCTAATCGATTCAACACTTCTTCACTGATGGATGATTCACTATATTCGTTGAGCAATAATTGAATGGCTTCAAAATCATTGCAACATAATAAAATATCGACGCCTGCATCAAAACATTTTTGTGCTTTTTCCACCATAGAACCAAGATGCTCTGCACCTTTCATATCTAAATCATCACTGATGATCAAACCATCAAATGCTAAATCATCACGTAAATACTTCATCCATTTTGGAGAAGAAACAGCGGTATGCTCGGCATCAAAATCATCATAAATGATATGAGCGGGCATAATTGCTTCAATGCCTTCTTCGATCAAATTCTTGAATGGCAAAATATCGTTATTTAAAATCTCTTTAGTTGAACGATAATCATGCGCCAATCCAAGATGAGTATCGATCGCGACATAGCCATGTCCCGGGAAATGTTTCGCAACACCAATACTGTTTTGTGAGCGTAATCCTTGATAAAAGGCTTGCACTAAAAGACTCACAGCAATTGCTTCGCAGTGAAATGATCGATCGCCTATCACTTCATTTTGACCATAGTTAATGTCACAAACTGGCGCATAACTAAAATCTACACCAACTGACTTTAACTCAGCTGCTATCAATGAACCATAATCATAAGCCGTTTTCAGTGCTGCTTTAGGATTCTCTTCGTACAGTTTTTCTAATTGATTCATTGCAGGCAAACGCGTGAATTCTTCTCTAAAACGCTGAACACGACCACCTTCATGATCAACAGAGATCAATAAATCTTCATTAATATCACGGATGCTTTTAGTCAGCTTTTTAAGCTGATCTTTATTTTGATAATTTCGTGTAAAAAGAATGACACCGACAACTAAAGGGTGTCGCAACCATTCTTGCTCAACATTAGTCAGCTCTGTTCCGTGTAATCCAATGATCAATCCACCAATTCGACTCATACGTCCTCTTGCGCTATACCTAAATATTGCCAACACTTTGAAGTTGCGACACGACCTTTAGGTGTGCGCATCAAAAAGCCTTCTTGTATCAAATAAGGTTCAATCACATCTTCTAATGTGCCTCTATCTTCACCCAAAGCTGATGCTATCGTATCCAATCCAACAGGTCCACCAGAGAATTTTTCAACAATCAATTGCAATAAGCGACGATCGTATTCATCCAAGCCATACGCATCAATTTCGAGCATATTCAATGCTTCTTGTGCAATTAATACATTAATCACACCATTAGAATGTATTTCTGCAACATCTCGCACACGTCTTAACAATCTATTCGCAATCCTTGGTGTTCCGCGTGATCGCTTACCAATTTCTTGTGCACCCTCTAAAGTTAATTCAACATTTAATAAGTTTGCAGAACGCAATACGATCGAGGTCAGCTCTTCATTAGAATAAAACTGTAGTCTTGACATAATGCCAAATCGATCACGCAAAGGAGAGGTTAATAAACCTGCTCGTGTCGTAGCACCAATCAACGTAAAAGGTGGTAAATCTATCTTAATTGAGCGGGCTGCCGGCCCTTCTCCGATCATAATGTCTAACTGATAATCTTCCAAAGCAGGATATAGCACTTCTTCAATCATTGGGCTCAATCGATGAATTTCATCGATAAATAGAACATCATTTGGCTCTAAATTAGTTAATAATGCCGCCAAGTCTCCTGCCCGCTCGAGCACAGGGCCTGATGTTTGCTTTAATCCAACTTCTAATTCATTAGCAATGATGTGTGCCAATGTTGTTTTACCTAAACCTGGCGGTCCAAACAACAAAACATGATCTAGTGCTTCACCACGCTTTTTAGCTGCCTGGATAAATATTTCCATTTGATTACGCAGTGCTTCTTGCCCTGTATAATCCTGCAAATATTTCGGACGAATTGCCCGATCAACCACAACTTCTTCACGTTGCTTTTCACCACTAATTAAAATTCTATCTGACTCTATCATCTACACATTCAACCAAAAAGTTACAGGCCCATCATTTTCTAAAGAAACTTTCATATCTGCAGCAAATTTTCCTTGCTCAACTTTAGTGATTAAAGTTTTAGCATATTCAACACCATACAAATATAATCGCTCACTCATTGCTGGATCTGGGTTATCGCTAAATGAAGGACGTCTTCCTTTATCCGTATTGGCCAATAATGTAAATTGGGATACAAGCAATAATTCACCTTTAACATCTAGTAAAGATAAATTCATTTTGTCATTTTCATCAGAAAAAATTCTGTAGTTTACGATCTTATCGATCATTTTTTTAACAGATGCTTCATCATCACTTTTTTCTATTGCCACTAAAGCCAAAATGCCATGATCAATTTTACCGACAGATTCACCTGATACTTTAACTTCAGCATAATTAGCTCTTTGTATTAATGCGATCATTGCTCTGTTGCTTCTTCCTGATTTCTAAGTGCTGCCTCTAAGCGGCGCATAAACATAGCCGCCAAATCTTGGCGTAATTGACGAGTTACATTTTGTATATCTGTTGATTTACCTAATAAATTAGACTCATCATAAGTAAAGTCACGCTCTCTCATTAAAGTTGTTGGCGGTAAAATAGATTTTCCATTTTTTTCTACAACTTGTGCAACAATCGTTAATGTTACAACTTCTTCTGTATCACGATTAGCTGCTAATGCTGAAATTGTGCGTGTTGTTTGAGTTTCTGATAGTACTCTGATAATCGCATCGGCATCTTGACCATTACTTACTATATTAACGTGATCAGGAAAGAAATTTTTTACTGAATAAAAAAATGAATTACGATCTGTTGGATTGTAACCTTCCATGTAGACACTCTGATATTCCGAAGGCCATGGTATTGTTCCGCGCAGCTTAAATCCACATCCAACAATTACCACCAATGACATTAACAATACTAATTTACGAATCATATGAGCCTCTTTACATCATCATTTGTGAAAAGTCGAAGTCTAACGCCAATGATGGAGCTCCGATCATATTACCGCACGCATATGGAATATTATATTCCCATACCAATGTCATACTTGTCGGTGAGTTAACACCCGTTGCTAGAATACTCGCACCTTTGTCGGACATTGCTGATAATAAAACAGGGAATTTTTTCAGTTCATCACTGCTTAAACCTCTACTCATTCGGCCAATACAGCTCTCAGATAATGCAACTAATACCACATCAAGATCTGTTACTTGAGTAGAAGTAATATCCACAACATCATGTACAAGCCCTAAATAGCCCGCCTGTTTTAATCCACTAAAGAATTTTTTTGTCGCTTCAAAATGTTCATTAACAACTTCTTCCGCTAGACCAATACAAACTTGCCCACCGGCAAAAATATCATGACCATTCTCTTTGATCCAAGCGATCAACTCATCCACTCTATTCAAATAATACATAGATAATGGAACTGCTAATCGTTTTACAGAATCGTTTGCATTACGAACACTAGCAACCGCTTGTTGCATCATAAAAATATCAAGATCACGCATCAAAGTATTGCTGGCTGTATAGGTAAAACTTTTATTCCACACAACAGCATCACCATCTGCATCATAAAGATTAAATGACGCGATATAATTTTCTTCCCCTTTCATAGAAAAATCGACGATTGGCATATACGTTTGCTTGATCTGTTGCGCACTTAATGCTTTATGTAATGGTAAAAACTCTTCATCAAGATTATTATCTTCAGGAGTAAGCTCTGATACTGTAATAGTATTTGCAGGGATCACATTTTCTTGTTGATTAGAAATGACTAATCTAGCATCCAATAAACCTGCCAATTCATCTAACCGATTACAAGAATCAGAAATACTTTCAATGGAATCCCCTAGATTGGTATAGGCAAATGTAAATTTACCAGAAACTTCAATATTACCAACTTTATAAATAAAACCTTCAGCGCTCGAAGTAATCGCCATACCTAAACGATCAACTTTAGTCATATCACTGTTCGTCATCAGCAAGACAAGACTTTCATCTGAATAGCGTGCGTAGTGCAAATTGCTAATTTGACTTTCCAGATGTTTCGCCAAATTAAACAAATAGGTTTCTAAAATTTTAATGCCGTATTTTTTACGGAATTCAAAATAATCTTGTAAAACAACACTGACCAACCAAGAAGAACTACCAACAAAATTAGTTAAACTATCGATAAACAATAAACGATCATAGAACTTCGCTTGTTCTGATAATGGTTGCACCTCAACATTTTTACTTTCAACGACAACATTATTATTTGTATTTTTAGCAATAAAAAGCTCTAAACATGCTGATTCTTCAAAGATAGTTTGCTTAATTAAAACATTCTCAGAAAGTATTTCTCCATTTGGATGTTTTAAAGATAGTGTTTCTTGTTGCTCTTTGCCGGTTTTACCAACAATTTTCATCATTTTTTTGAATAGAGCGGATTGCTCTGCACTGACATATTCCAACACAGTTGTCGCAGCCAACTCATCAAAAGTTTGATAGCCCAAATAGTTTAAAAACGCATCATTTGCGTACAAAAATAAACCATCTTCTGCACCAAAATATGCAATTAAATCCTCAGAAGATGACGCAAATTGCTCTGTTAGCTCAACCAACTTTGCATTTTTTTCTAAAAGTTCACGATATCCATCCTGAGTTTTAACTTCAAAAACAGCTCGAGCAATCTGTTTAAACAAAGCATTGCCTTGTTGAAGGATACCAACATCAATCGCCCCATCATCAATCATCATTTGGCGCTTTTCTAGAAATTGATCAGGATTAACTAAAACCAAAATAGGTGTCGTTTTTATGCCAATCGCTTCAATGACTTCTTTCAAAACTGGCACTTTGGGGGAATCTTGCAAAATGATGAGATTACAATTCTCTTTGTTAACAGCTAAATGAATCCCTTCAATAGAATCCGTAGTTGTTATGTCAAAAGTAATTTTGCTGTCCAAGCTATTGGCTCTGACAATTTGTCTTAGCTGAGTCACTTTTTCTGCATTATTTTCAACGTAAAGTATTTTGTAAATCTCACTAACCATTATTATGATTTCCTATTATATCCATCGTGCCATTCTAGCTTAAATAGATGAAAATCTCACTAGATTAATCGGCCATACAAATCATAGACATCAGCTTCTTCAATCTCTACTTTTACTATTTTGCCCACGATATCTTGTGATGCTCCATCAATGTACACTAAGCCATCAATTTCAGGGGCATCAGCTTTTGTTCGGCCAATTGCAACGCCTTCTTCTGCATCAAATTCATCAATTAATACATCCACTACCGTGCCAACTTTAGCTTGTAATTTTTCAGCAGAGATTCCAGCTTGCAACTCCATGAATCGATCCAAGCGCTCTTGTTGAATTTCTAATGGAACAGGTTCTGCAATATCATTCGCTGCCGCACCTTCAACAGGTGAATAAATAAACGCGCCTACTCGATCCAATCGTGCTTCAGCAATGAAGTCTAACAACATTTGAAACTCTTCTTCTGTTTCGCCAGGGAAACCCACAATAAATGTAGAACGAATAGTGATTTCAGGACAAATTTCACGCCATTTTTTAATGCGATTCAACATATTTTCTGTGTTCGCAGGACGTTTCATTGCTTTCAAGATTCTTGGTGATGCATGTTGCATAGGCACATCGATGTAAGGTAGTAATTTACCTTCAGCCATTAATGGAATTAAATGATCCACATGAGGATATGGATAGATATAATGCAATCTCACCCACGCACCCAATTGAGATAACTCTTCACATAGATTTTGGATATGAGTTTTAACTGGCTTACCATCAGCAATGCCTAATTTATATTTAACATCCACGCCATATGCGCTCGTATCCTGCGCCACAACTAATAATTCTTTTACACCTGATTGCACGAGTTTTTTAGCTTGTGCTAAAACATTTTCAACAGGATAAGATTGATGCTTTCCACGCATTGAAGGAATAATACAGAACGTACATGCATGATTACAGCCTTCGGCAATTTTCAAATACGCATAATGTTTAGGCGTTAATTTAATACCTGCAGGTGGCACTAAATCCATAAATGGATCATGCGGTTTAGGTAAGTTTGTATGCACAGCTGTCATAACATCTTGGAAAGCATGAGGGCCTGTTACGCTTAAAACATTTGGATATTGCTCCAAAATTTTGTCGGCATTCGCACCCAAACATCCCGTTACAATCACTTTGCCATTTTCATCCAAAGCTTCACCAATTGCATCCAAACTCTCTTGCACCGCTGAATCAATAAAGCCACACGTATTCACCACGACTAGATCTGCATCATCGTATTTTGGAACGATCTCATAACCTTCTGTGCGTAGTTGAGTCAAAATATATTCAGAATCCACCAACGCTTTTGGACAGCCAAGAGAAACAAAGCCAATTTTAGGAGTAGTCACTATCAAACCTTCAAAAAAAGATAACCAGCCAAAATCTGTTAATGTTTTGACTGGTGTAATCAGAGAAAAAAAACTATAATAACTAGCTATTTTATATCAGAACCCTATCTACTGGAAACCAAAATGTCGAAAAAATATTTAGTTACTTGGGATATGCTCCAAGTTCACGGGAAAGCTTTATCTCAACATTTAATCGAACGTCAAGAGTGGAAAGGTATCATAGCAGTGAGTCGCGGTGGTTTAGTACCTGCAGCTATTGTTGCCCGCGAACTCAATATTCGTTACGTCGACACTCTATGCATTGCAAGTTATCATGACCACTTACATCAAACAGATATGCAGCTCATTAAAGAGTGCAATGTTCCAAATGATGGCGAAGGCTTTATCATCATTGATGATTTAGTTGACTCTGGCAATACTGCAAAATTAATTCGCAAGCTTTATCCAAAAGCTTATTTCGTAACGATTTGTGCAAAACCTCAAGGCAAACCTTTGGTTGATTTCAGCGTTGTTGATATTCCACAAGATACTTGGATCGAACAACCTTGGGATACAGCAGTACAATTCGTACCGCCTTTATGTGATCAAGATAAACAATAAGCATGCAATACCATAAACCCAACTGGATTAAAGACAATGCTATTGCCTTAGGTTTTTGGGTTGGCAAATTTATTGCTAAGTTACCCATGCCTTTTCTACTCTCTTTAGGCAAAGGCATTGGTAATATTTCCTTTTATGTTGCGAAAAACCGTCGTCATATCATCGAGCGAAACATAGAGTTATGTTTTCCTCACTTATCAGCCTCTGAACAAAAAGCACTCGTTAAAGCCAACTTCCAATCATTAGGCATGGGAATATTTGAAACTTTAGCGGCTTGGCTTAAACCTGAGCATCAAGTTAAAGAGCTATTCACTTATGAAGGCTTAGAAAACTTAGAAGCCTTAAAAGCTTCAGATGAAGGCGCTCTTTTGCTCACCGTGCATTTTTGTAATTTAGAATTGGGCGCTCGCGCAATAACATTACAAACTCCTTTTGTGGCAATGTATCGCCAACATAAAAATAAGACATACGAAGATCGCCAATTCAAAATGAGAACACAACAATCTCAGAATGAACCTGTCAATCGCAACGAAATTCGCAAAACAATTAAGCTCCTCCGACAAGGTAAATATCTTTGGTATGCACCTGATCAAAATTACGGTGGCAGTGAACATGTTTTCGTGGATTTTTTCGGTACCAAAGCATTAATGATTACCGCAACATCTCAAATGGCGAAACTAGGCAAAGCAAAAGTTCTGCCTTATTACTGCATTCGTGAAGGTAATCAATACAAAGTAAAAATCCTTCCTGCATTAGAAAGTTTTCCTTCAGACTCAGTCACAGAGGACTGCGAACATCTGAACGAATTATTTGAATCTTGGATATTAGAAGCGCCAGATCAATATCTTTGGGCCCATCGCCGTTTTAAATCTAGACCTGAGGGTGAAAAAGATTTATATGCGAGCGAATAATTCAGCTTATCCAACTGACCCAATACAATCACAGCCTTATGGAAAGAAAGTGATTGCATTAAGAGCGCAAAATTTTGGAAATAGCAATAAAATTAAACAAATTACAGCAAATGACGTATTAAACACTTATCAAAATGTTTTCAATCCTAAGGATAAAACAGTATAATCGTCGGATTTTTAAACAAATACTAATTAATTTCAAAGGAATTGATGTGACAAAACAATCAAGTTATACCAAAGAAGAACTTCTAAAATGTGGCAGAGGCGAGCTATTTGGTGAAGGCAATGCTCAATTACCTGTGCCACCAATGTTGATGCTTGATCGCATCACTCAAATCACAGAAGATGGCGGTAACTACAACAAAGGTTTAATTGTAGCTGAGCTTGATATTAATCCTGATTTATGGTTTTTCGATTGTCACTTTATCGGTGACAGCGTTATGCCTGGTTGCCTTGGCTTAGATGCAATGTGGCAATTAGTTGGCTTCTACTTAGGCTGGAAAGGTGGCCTTGGTCGCGGTCGCGCTTTAGGATCAGGTGAAGTGAAGTTTTCAGGACAAGTTTTACCAACCGCTAAAAAAGTAACCTACCATATTCACATGAAACGTGTTATTTTGCGCAAATTGACAATGGGTATTGCAGATGCAACTTTATCTGTAGATGACAAAATCATCTACACAGGTTCAGACCTAAAAGTTGGTCTTTTTACCTCAACAGATAATTTTTAACGTTTAGGAGAGCATTATGAAACGTGTTGTTATCACTGGTCTTGGGATAATTTCTAGTATCGGAAACAACAAAGAAGAAGTATTAGAGTCATTAAAAACAGGCAAATCTGGGATCGAATTCTCCCAAGAAATGGCTGATTATGGCTTTAGATCTCATGTGCACGGCGCTATTCACATTAATCCAGCTGAACACATTGATCGTAAATCTTTTCGCTTTATGGCTGATGCCGCAGCTTATGCATATTTGGCAATGGAACAGGCGATTGAAGACTCTAAGCTTTCACCTGAATTAGTTTCTAATGAGCGCACAGGCTTAATCGTTGGTTCTGGTGGCGCTTCAACTCGCAATCAAATCGAAGCAATTGATAGCATGAGAAACACTGGTGCAACTAAAAAAATGGGTCCTTACATGGTAACTCGTACTATGGGCTCAACTGTTTCTGCTTGCTTGGCAACTCCTTTCAAAATCAAAGGTGTCAACTATTCAATCAGCTCTGCTTGTTCTACTTCTGCACACTGTATTGGTAATGCTATGGAGCAAATCCAATTAGGCAAACAAGATATTATCTTTGCAGGTGGCGGCGAAGAACTACATCCTTTCATGAGTGCAATGTTTGACGCAATGGGTGCTTTGTCTACTAAGTACAATGACAATCCTTCAGTTGCTTCTCGTCCTTATGATCGTGATCGTGATGGTTTCGTAATCTCTGGCGGTGGTGGTATCGTTGTTGTAGAAGAGCTGGAACATGCTCTAAAACGCGGTGCTAAAATCTATGCTGAAATCACTGGTTACGGCGCAACTTCAGATGGTTATGACATGGTTGCTCCAAGTGGTGAAGGCGCAGAACGTTGTATGCGTCAAGCATTATCAACTGTGACTGGCCCTATTGATTACATCAATGCACATGGTACATCAACACCTGCAGGTGATATTCCTGAAATTATGGCTGTTCAACGTGTATTTGGTGATAAATTCCCATACATCACATCAACCAAATCTCAAACAGGTCATGCTTTAGGTGCCGCTGGTGTTAACGAAGTAATCTACTCATTATTGATGATGGAAAATAACTTTATCCAAGCTAGCCAACACATTGACAATGTCGATCCTTTATTGGAATCATTCCCAATTGTTCGCAATAAAATTGAAGACATCGAAATCAACAACATCATGAGCAATAGCTTTGGTTTTGGCGGTACGAATGCAACAGTTGTATTGAGTCGCTACAAAGACTAATAAAATTAATAATTTAAAATATAAAACCCAATTTTTAATTGGGTTTTTTGTTTTTCAAATAATATTAATTTAATAAATAAAATTTAATTATTATTTTTGTTATGTAATCATTAGCTATGTAAGTTCCATAAGAGGCTGCGATAATGAGTTTTAAAAATAATATAAAAGAAAACTTAGTAACGGATGAAAAAGTATTCCTAAATAGACGAGCTATTTTAAAACAATTAGGAATTTTAACTGCAACAGGCATAACTGCATCAATTGCTCCAAGCTATGCCAAGAGCTGGTTTGATTCACAACCGACTCAGCCAAGCAATGATCCTTCTTCTCTTAAGTTTGAAAACTCTTCTTTATACCGACCTAATCTAGCATTGACGCCTGAAAATAAAATTACTGGCTACAATAATTTTTACGAATTTGGATGGGACAAAGCTGATCCTGCTAGATTTAGCAAAAATTTCAAATCAGATCCATGGAAAGTAGAAATAGATGGCGAAGTCAATCAGGCTATGACATTAGACTTAGACGATATTTTCACAAAATTTGATTTAGAAGAGCGAATCTATAGATTTCGCTGTGTAGAAGCATGGTCTATGGTGATTCCTTGGATTGGCTTTCCACTCGCTGAACTTTTAAAAATGGCTGATCCAACAAGCAATGCTAAATACGTTGCTTTCCAAACCTTATATGATCCTTCACAATTTCCGAATCAAGGAAAAAAATTCTCAGGTAATTTTTCATTCCCATACGTTGAAGGCTTAAGAATGGATGAAGCGATGCATCCTCTAACTTTTGTTGCAGTTGGATTATATGGCAACAAATTACTACCACAAAATGGCGCACCAATTCGCTTAGTTGTACCGTGGAAATATGGATTCAAAAGCATTAAATCAATTGTCAGTATTCGTTTAACAGAGAACGAACCACCAACTACTTGGAATATAAGCGCGCCACATGAATATGGCTTCTATGCCAATGTTAATCCTGACGTACCACATCCTAGATGGTCACAAGCATCCGAAAGAATCATTGGTTCAGAAGGCTTATTTGGCTCAAAACGTCAAGATACCCTTCTATTTAATGGATATTCTGAAGTTGCTGAGCTATATAAAAATATGAATCTACATAAATATTATTAAACATGATAAAAATAAACTCAGTTATCACATTAAAAATATTAGCCATAATCTCAGGAATTTTACCTTTGCTATGGCTAGTATATTTAATTACAACCAATCAATTAGGTGCTGATCCTGCAAAAGATGTGCAACATTTCACAGGAATAACAACCATTAATTTCTTAATGGCAACACAGTTAATTTCACCAATCGTACAAATATCCCATTGGAACATACTTAATCGATTAAAAAGAACGATTGGATTAACAACATTTTTTTGGGCAATCGCACACATCCTTAGTTATCTAATTTTTGAGCTAGCCGGCGATATCAATTTGTTTTTCAGCGAAATTACTAGCAGATTTTATCTAATTTTAGGCGCCATTGCTTGGTTAGGCTTATTTACCCTAGCGATTACTTCCAATCAATATTCAATCAAACACCTTAAGAGAAACTGGAAGCGATTGCATAATTTAGTTTATCCAATCGCTATCTTGGCTGCTTGGCATTATTACATAGCGCTTAAAGTCAAAGATCCTATCGCTATTTATTACATAATTATTTTTGTATGTTTATGGGCTAATCATCTTGTTCGTTTTTACCAAAAACGAAAAAACAATCACTCTCGATGATATGGATGATTATGCAAAATACTCCAACCGCGGAATAGCTGTTCAGCCACTAAAATTCGGACCATTGGATGAGGCAAAGTTAATTTTGATAAAGATATACTCTGCTGAAAGCTTTGTTTAACCTCATCAGAGAATCCTTCAGGACCACCAATCAACAATGCAATATCTGTACCACCTTGTAACCATCCAGCCATCATTTGACTCAATTCTGGTGTTGTAACTGCTTTACCGACAACATCCAGTCCTACAATGCGAGCACCCTTAGGAACAGCAGCCAACATCTTCTGCCCTTCTTCCTTTAAGATCTTGCCAATATCAGCATTTTTTTTGCGCGCTTGCGCGGGAATCTCAACCATTTTCAACTGAACTTCATTACGCAAACGGCTTTGATACTCATCAAAGCCGTCTTTAACCCAATTTGGCATATTACTACCAATAGCAATCAAGTGAACAATCATACTAGATAAATAATTTCTCTAATTCGTAAAACTCTCTAGCATCTTTTGTCATGATATGTACAACTACATCACCGTAATCCTGAAGTACCCAGTTACCACTTTCAACACCTTCAGTACCGATCGCCAAGTTACCTTGACCTTTCATCGTTACTTCTAATTTATCAGCCATTGCTTTTAGATGCGTTGATGATGTACCTGTTACAACCACAACCCAATCCGCATAATTTACAATTTTGCTAACATCGAATACCTTAATATCAACACCTTTCATATCGTCCAAGGTTGTTTCAACAAGATTCTTCATCGCTTCTGACATAAATTTCTTCCAATATCTTTTAAGATTAATACACACAATTGTGCCTATTGTACTTCATTTTAATTTAACAATTAAATCTTAATTAATTTTGATAGAATATTAACTTTATATTTCAGTTTTAAGGGTTGATAAATGGTCAGTTTTGAAACACTCTATGAGGAAGCTCAGCAATATATTCCTGGTGGCGTAAATTCTCCAGTAAGAGCTTTCAAACAAGTTGGTGGTGCACCTATATTTTTTAAAAAAGGGAAAGGTGCTTATGTTTACGATGAAAATGATAAAAAATATATCGATTTTGTCGGCTCATGGGGACCAATGATTGTTGGCCATGCTCATCCAAAAGTTTTAAATGCAGTGATTGAAACAGCAAAAAACGGCCTATCTTTTGGTGCTCCAACTGTTTCAGAAACAGTATTAGCTAAAAAAGTATTAGAAATTATTCCTTCAATGGATAGTGTACGCATGGTCAGCTCTGGTACGGAAGCAACAATGAGCGCAATTCGTTTGGCGCGCGGTTACACTAATCGCAATAAAATCATCAAATTTGAAGGCTGCTATCATGGACATTCAGATTCATTGTTAGTTAAAGCGGGTTCAGGCTTATTAACATTTGCAGAACCATCATCACCTGGTGTACCTGCCGACCTAACTCAACATACAATTGTTTTAGAATATAATAACCCAGAAGAACTAAAAGAAGCTTTTGCTAAATATGGTTCAGAAATTGCGTGTGTGATCGTTGAACCAATCGCTGGTAACATGAACTGCATTCCACCATCAAAAGAGTTCTTACAAACGATCCGCGATTGCTGTACTGAGGCTGGTGCTGTATTTATTATGGATGAAGTTATGACAGGTTTTAGAGTTCATAAACATTCTGCACAAGGTCTATATGGCATCATCCCAGACTTATCAACTTTTGGTAAAGTCATCGGCGGTGGAATGCCTGTTGGTGCTTTTGGTGGTAAAGCTGAAATCATGGCACATTTATCACCAAATGGCGCAGTTTATCAAGCGGGTACATTATCAGGCAATCCTGTAGCAATGGCGGCAGGCATCGCAACATTAGAATTGATTTCTGAAGACGGTTTCTATGAAGATTTAGAAGCAAAAACTAACTATTTAATGGATGGCATTAGAACAGTCTTTGAAAAACACGATTTCCCATTACACATTAATCATGTTTGTGGCATGTTCGGGCTCTTCTTTACAGACAAACCAGTGAATACTTACAAAGATGCGTTAAACAGCGATATTGATTTCTTCAAAAAATTCTATCACGGTTTATTGGATCGTGGAATTTACCTAGCACCAAGTGCATTTGAAGCAGGCTTCTTGTCAAGTGCTCA
>CANRJJ010000011.1 GCA_947630895.1 uncultured Wohlfahrtiimonas sp.
CTATCTTTGGCGCTTAGCGCTATTTTGCTATCTTCAGCAATCGCTGCCGCACAAACTGAAAATAATGATACTGACGGTGTAACTCAATCTTCAGAAAATAATGAAATCGTATTTACAGCCAATAGAACAGATCAAAAACTAGATACCGTTGGTTCATCAATTAATGTCATTACAGAACAACAATTAGAAAATGGACAATATCAACGAGTAAGCGATGCTTTATCCTCTTTACCTGGCGTGAACATTTCAAGCTCTAGTTCTAATGGATTAAGTAATGCATTTATTAGAGGCATGGGAAGTAAAAGCTTTTTAGTTATGATCGATGGAGTCATTGTTAATAGTGCTGCTGATTATGATAGAGGTTTTGATTTCAGTACGTTAGATACATTAGATATCGAACGTATAGAAGTATTAAAAGGACCACAAAGCACTCTATATGGCTCTGATGCTATGGCAGGTGTTATTCAAGTGTTCACTAAAAAAGGTGGGCCACAGCGTACAACTGTCACACTAGAAGGTGGAAGCTATGAACATATTAAAACAACAGTGCAAACTCAAGGACAAACAGACACATTAATGTATTCAGCAGCATTAGGCTTCAATAAAGAAAAAGGAATATCAGCTGCAGATTCAAAATTAGAAGGAAACTCAGAAAAAGATCATTTCAAAAATCGCACAGCTTCTTTCTCAATTAATTATGCACCATTGAACTGGATTAACTTTGATTTAATGGGACGCTATAGCGATCAGCGTGCAGAATCAGACGATGGAGGTGGACCAAATTATGATAATTTGTTTGCTTTTCAAAAATCTAAACGTTGGACTGGTCGCTTTGCCATCAATACTATATTATTTGATGAAAAGCTGTTGTCATCATTAATATATGATCAACAAAATTCTAAATTAAATTATTTTGATAATGGTCCAAATGGTACATATAAGGGCAAGCTACAAACAATTACATTACAAAATAATTTAACATTACATCAAAACTTTCAAACTTTATTTGGCTTTGTTTATTCAAAAGAAAGCATGCAAGGTAGTTATACTCCTAATAAAACATCTCAAAATACCAAAAGCGTTTATCTTGACCAGCATTTAAATTTTAACGATCAATTTTTTAATACTATTGGTATCAGATATGATGATCATAACTATTTTGGAGATAAAACCACATATAGACTAACTTCTCGCTACAATGTTAACAAATATATTGCAGTTAAAGGGAGCTACGGTACAGGCTTTAAAGCACCAACATTAGCACAACTTTATGATAGAAAATACGGTGATCCAACTTTAAAAGCTCAAACAAGCAAAGGCTACGATATTGGTATAGTAATAACACCTATAGATTCTACAATTATAGATATTACATACTTTCATCAAAAAATTGATAACAACATTTTATTTACCAATGTATTTGCTAATAAAAATACAAAATCTAAAGGCATAGAAATATCTAGCAATACGGTACTTAATGATCAATGGTCATTTGGACTAAACTATACTTATACAAATGCTCGCAACTATGAAACAACAGGATCAATTACTACCAGTGAAAAAGCATTAAGAGTTCCAAAACATATGATTGGTGCTCATGTAAACTTTAAACCAACAAAAGAATGGAATATATTCGCAGAAGCAAAATACAACAGTACAACTCATGACATATATTTCAAACCTGATTGGACTAGTGAACCAAAAAATATCAAACCTTACTGGATGGTAAACCTCGCAACTAACTATGCTATCAATGACGATGTAAGTATTTATGCTCGTGTGAATAACTTGCTCGACAAAGATTATTATACAGTTTGGGGATATGGTGAAAAACGCATCAATGCGGCAGTTGGTGTGAAAATTTCATTCTAAAAATATTAATTAAAAATAAAATAAAGAAGATTATCTCTTCTTTATTTTATTTAATCTATTATAGTTAAAATTAATTATTTAATAATATTAAAATTATAATAACAGATTATATTTGAGATTTACACCTATGAAAAAGTATCAATTTCTTTGTATAAAAACAATTTTATTATCAACACCATTGGCTTTTGCAAATATAGATCCTTCATTAAAGGATATTGTCTTTAGTGCTAATAGTTCTAAACAAAATATTAATACTGTTGGCTCTAGCATCAATATTATTACAGAAGAACAACTGGCTGATGGTAATTATCAATATGTCAGCGATGCTTTAGCGACTGTTCCTGGCGTTAATATCATCAAAACCGGAGAAGCCAATGTGCCTGAAGTTTTGATACGTGGTTTAGGTAGCAATAACATTCTCATAATGGTTGATGATGTTGCCATGAATGATACAACAAGCCCTAATCATAGTTTTGACTTAAGAACCATCAATGTTGCAAACATAGAACGCATAGAGGTATTGAAAGGTCCTCAAAGTGCTGTCTATGGTGCACACGCAACAGGTGGTGTTGTGCGTATTTTTACCAAAAGAGGTGGCCCTCAAAGCACAACAATCTCTGTAACAGGTGGTAGCTATGGTTATGTTCAAACTTCGTTAAACAATCAAGGTGAATTTGATAAATTTAAGTATTCTCTCGCTCTTGGCACTAATCAAGAACATGGTAGATCAATCGCTGCAAGTGAATTGGATAAAAGTGAGCATGATCGTTTTAGGAATCGCAATGCTTCTTTCTCAATCAGCTATGCACCACAAGATTGGATCAGCTTTGATTTTATGACAACTTATTATCATAAAAAAACAGACTTAGATAGTTATTACAGTAATCCTGACGGTTCATTTGAAATCAAAGATGAAGCTTCGTATTATCAAAAAACTCGTCAATGGATTGGCCATTTTGCAATCAACACAGCATTTTTTGATAAAAAATGGCTCAGTACTGTCAGTTACAATGCCCAAAATACTAAACGTGATTATTATGATTGGGGACCGAACGAAAAATATACAGGTAAAAGCGAAACTGTGAATTGGAACAACACAGTGACATTACATAAAAACTTTCAAACAATTTTTGGTTTAACTTATACCAATGAATCTTTGAGGATGAAAAATCCTAGCAATAATCAATATGTACTCCCTAAAAAAACTTCCACAACAAAAAGTGCATTCATCAATCAACAACTCAATTTTGATGATCGCTTCTTTAATAACATAGCCATAAGATATGATCATTTATCCACTTATGGCAGCAAAGTCACTTATCGATTAACCTCTCGTTATAATATTAACGATAAAATTGCCATTAAAGGTAGCTATGGCACAGGTTTTACGCCATATACTGAATTTCAACTTTATGCACCAAATCGCTTAGGCAATGAGGAACTAAAAGCCGAAACAAGTAAAGGATTTGATATTGGTTTCGTATTAACGCCTTTTGATCATACAACCATTGATTTGACCTACTTTCAACAATCCTCTAATGACAGAATCACACACATTAATCCTGATTTAATTAATTATCCATGGGGACGATTTGTAAATGTGAAAAAAACTAAAAGTCATGGTGTTGAGTTTGTGAGCACAACACAAGTGAATAAATACATATCGTTTGGTCTAAATTACACATACACTGATGCCGCAGACTATTATCTTGATAAAAATAGTGTTTCCAAAGGGCCTGCATCAGATACACCAAAACACCTAGCAGGTGGGCATATTAATTTTAAACCCAATGAACGTTGGAATCTTACAGCAACCACGTTGTACAGTGGAACATTCATCGATGATAGCCATAAATTAAAAAATTATTGGGTGATGAATGTATCTGCAAATTATAAAATTAATGACACCGTAAGTTTAACTGCACAAGTGAATAACTTATTCGATAAACATTACCTAACCTCTTGGGGGCACGCTGAAAAACGCATTAATGGTTCTTTAGGCGTTAAAATTTCTTTTTAAATTATGAAAAACTCTTTATTTATTCTGCTCGCCATCTCTTTTTTATCGCAATTTTCTTTGGCTTCAAACATTAGCCAACGATGTGAAAGAATCATCTCTCTTTCACCAACCATTACAGATACGTTGCTGTCTTTAGGTTTAGAAGATCAAATCATCGCAGGTACACGCTATGATCGTATCCCTAAAGATAGTCATATCCAGCAAGTTGGCGGAATGTTTGATCCCAACTATGAAGCAATCACCCTACTTTCACCTTCCATAGTTTTGACAGAACTTCCAGAAGATAGCCTTCAAAGACGAAAATTATCATCGTTAGGTTTTCAGACAGCATTTTTAGATTTCACATCGCTTGAATCGATTGAAAAATCACTGATTGAGCTTGGTTCTATCTGTGGTATTGAACAATTAACATTACAAAAAAACAATGAATTACAGCATGCGATAGCAACTTTCAAAATCGATGATTCGCCTAAAGTTTTGATGCTATATGCTTATGATGGCGATGATCACCTCAATCGCCTACCTGAAAGAGCGGCAGGCCTTAGTTTTCACCAAGATATTTTAGAAGCAGTAGGCGCACAAAATGCTTACCAAGGTAAACTCAATGCACCATTAATGTCAGCTGAAGGTATGTTAATGATGAATCCTGAAATCATCGTGATCATTAAAGGCGATCAAGTTAAAGAGTTAGATATTGAGCGCAATATCGCCGTCAGCAAAATACAACCAGCATGGAAAAACTTACAAAGCCTATCTGCCATACAAAATGGCAAAGTGTTTATGATGAAGGGCGAACCTACTTTTATCGCAAGCCCTGATGCTGTTATTTCTACGCTTAAAACTTTACATTCTGTATTATCAGATTAATATGAGCTCTCAATATTTTTTCTTCACATTACTAGGAAATATTCATGAAATTTAAAATTGCCTCTTCCCTATTGATTGCACCAATCTTTTTAGCTCAAATGGCATCAGCGCACATCAGCTTCATTGATGCAAAACCTTTGGTAGTAGGCAAATCATTCAAAGCTACTTTCGCTATTCCTCATGGCTGTGAAGGCACAGCGACAACTAAAGTTACGATTAAAATTCCTGAAGGGATTATTGCTGCTAAACCAATGCCAAAAGCTGATTGGAATTTAACAACTGAAGTTAATGATTACGCTAAATCTTACCAACAATATGGCAAAGAAGTGACAAAAGGTGCGACCTCAATTACATGGGAAGGTTTATTACCTGATGCTCATTATGATGAATTTACAGTTACAGGTTACTTTGCTGAAAATACCGGCAAATTCAAAAAACAAATATTTTTTCCTATTATTCAAACTTGTGAAACTGGTGAATTTTTATGGACAGATACAAGTGGTCACCATCATCATGGGCATGATTCCAAAGAACTTGGCGCACCTTCATTAAAAGTTCAACAATAATAGAATAGTAAGAATGAAATGATGGATTAAAACATCAATCCATCATTCAAATAACGCTCGACAATAATTGCAGCAGAATGAGCGTCCAACTGCCCTTTTTTACCTTTCTTAGATGGCTTTATATACTGTTCACTTTCCTGAGAAGATAATCGCTCATCCACTTCCACAACAGGCAAACCAAATCGCCCATGTAAACGATTCATAAACTTACGAATCTTTCTCATATGCTCAGTTTCTGTACCATCTGCGGTATAAGGCATCCCTACAACGATAATGGTTGGTGTCCATTCTTTGAGATGTTTCTCTACTTCATCCCAATCAGGCTGACCTTCATTGGCTTTTAAAATCGCAATCGGTTGTGCGGTATTCGTTAAACGATTGCCCACCGCCATGCCGATATTCTTAATGCCATAATCAAATCCAAGAACGATTTCTTCCATACTTTCTTACCTTTTTATTGTTCCAAATAAAAATACTCTGCCGAAGCAGAGTATTCATTATTGATTCAATGCTCAATAGAAATTAGTTAAATGATTTACGAGCATTCGCAAACATTCTGTACCAACCACTGAACTCATCCCAACCTTCAGGTTTCCAACTTAATTGATCACGCTGATAAACACGCTCAGGATGTGGCATCATGATTGTCGCACGACCATCATTAGATGTAACACCAGCAATCGCATTAGGTGAACCATTAGGATTCAACGGATAACGATCTGTGATTTGCCCCAAACCATCCACATAATTCAATGCAATATTTGCTTGATCCATGCTGTTGCCTGCAAATTGTGCACGGCCTTCACCATGACTCACAACGATTGGCATTACAGAACCTTCCATACCACTTAAGAAGATTGATGGAGATTTTACAACTTCCACCAAGCTCAAGCGCGCTTCAAATTGTTCTGAGTTATTGCGCATAAAGCGAGGCCAATGTTCCGCACCAGGAATGATTTCTGCCAATTGGCTCATCATTTGGCAACCATTACAAATACCCAAGCTCAACGTATCTTCGCGCTCGAAGAATGCCGCAAAGTGACCATGTAATTGTTGGTTAAACAGAATTGTTTTAGCCCAACCTTGACCAGCACCCAATACGTCACCATAGCTGAAACCACCACAAGCAGCCAATGCTTGGAAGTCTTCTAACGAAACTCTGCCTGCAATCAAGTCACTCATGTGAACGTCTTGTGCTTCAAAGCCTGCTTTATGGAACGCTGCCGCCATTTCGATATGACCATTCACACCTTGCTCACGTAAGATAGCGATTCTTGGCTGCACACCTTTATTAACAAATGGTGCTGCAATGTTTTCATTCACATCAAATGTTGTTTTTGCAAAGAGTTTTTTCAACTCAGGCTCTTCGATTAACTTGAATTCGCTGTCTGCTGATTCAGGATTATCACGCAAACGTTGCATGTGATAGCTCACTTCAGACCAAACTTTTTGTAAATCAAAGCCTTTTTCATTCAAGATTTCTGTATTGCCCGCTGAAACTTTTAATGAGTACTCATCTTGCAATGTACCAATCGCATGAATCAAATGCTCGATGCCTAAATCTTTTGCCAATGCTTTAACTGCATCCACAAAACGATTTTCAATTTGTAATACCGCACCCAACTCTTCGTTGAACAATGCTCTTACAATTGATTCGTGTTCTGCTGATGCTTCAGCTGCTGACAATACTGATGTTAAATCTAATTTGGCACCTTTTTGTCCTGCAAACATCATTTCTGCAATAGTTGATAACAAACCACCATCGCCACGATCGTGATATGCCAACACTTGATCATTAGCGATCAATGATTGCATCAATTTAAAGAATGCATCTAAATGCGCGCTGTCGATATCAGGTGAAATATCTGATAATTCACCATTTACTTGTGTCAATGCACTACCGCCCAAACGCCCTTTACCTGCGCCTAAATCAATTAGGAACAATGAGCTGTCTGCTACATTTTGCAATTCAGGTGTCACTGTTTTACGAACATTTTCAACTGGTGCAAATGCTGTCACAACCAAAGATAATGGTGCGGTTACTGCTTTCTTCTCACCATTTTCTTCCCATACAGTGTTCATCGACAATGAATCTTTACCCACAGGAATCGACAATGACAATGATTGACAGAAGTTAGACACTGATTCTACTGTGCGGTACAGTTTTTCATCTTCACCTTCTAGGCCACATGGCGCCATCCAGTTCGCTGACAATTTGATTTTTTTCATTGCGCCAATATTGGTTGCCGCAATATTAGTGATCGCTTCACCTACCGCCATACGGCCTGATGCAGCGGCATCAAATAATGCCAACGGTGCTTTTTCACCCATTGTCATCGCTTCGCCGTGCAATGTGTCAAAGCCCATTTTCGTTACAGCAACGTCTGATACTGGAACTTGGTAAGGACCAACCATTTGATCCTGATAAGTTAAACCGCCAACTGTACGGTCACCAATCGTAATCAAGAAGCTCTTATTCGCAACAGTTGGTAAACGCAATACATTATAAGCACTTTCAACCACATCAATTTTATTAGCATTGAATGGCACAATTGGTGCTTCTACTGCGATGTCAGTACGAGTTGTTTTAGGTGGTTTACCCAATAAAACATCTAATGGCAAATCTACTGGTTCATCATTAAAGAGATCATCTTTAACTTTCAATAAACCATCATCTGTTGCTGTGCCCACCACTGAGAACGGACAACGTTCACGCTCACACAATACTGTAAAACGCTCTAAATCTTCTGGTAAAATCGCCAAAACATAACGTTCTTGCGCTTCGTTACACCAGATTTCCATTGGGCTTAAGCCTTCTTCTTCTAAGTGAATTGCACGAAGATTGAAGATTGCACTTCTGCCTGCATCATTCACTAATTCAGGGAATGCATTGGATAAACCGCCCGCACCCACATCATGAATAGAAATAATTGGGTTTTCATCACCTAATTGCCAACAACGATCAATCACTTCTTGTGCGCGATGCTCGATTTCAGGGTTACCACGTTGTACTGAGTCAAAGTCTAGATCTGCGCTATTAGCACCAGTTTCCATACTTGATGCAGCACCACCACCTAAACCGATCAATAAGCCAGGTCCACCCAATTGAATCAACAATGCACCTGCTGGGAAAATTTTCTTTTCTACTTGTTTTGCTTGGATATTTCCTAAACCACCCGCGATCATAATTGGCTTATGATAACCGCGCACTTTACCTTGGAAAGGCGCTTCAAATGTACGGAAATAACCCAATAGGTTTGGACGACCAAATTCGTTATTAAATGCAGCGCCACCCAATGGACCATCCATCATGATGTCAAATGCACTGCTAATGCGATCTGGCTTACCGTAACTACCGTTTTCTTGGTATTGTTCCCAAGATTGAACGTAGTTAGGAATTTGTAAGTTAGAAACGCTGAAACCTGTTAAACCAGCTTTAGGGCGAGCACCACGACCTGTCGCACCTTCGTCACGAATTTCACCGCCAGCACCTGTTGATGCACCTGCAAATGGAGAAATTGCTGTTGGATGGTTATGTGTTTCAACCTTCATCACAATGTGCGTTAACTCTTCATTGTAGTTATACACATGATTACTTGAAGTAGGGTAAAAACGAGGAATTGTGTAGCCTTCGATGACAGAAGCATTATCTTTATAAGCAACAACTGTGCCTTCTGGTGTTTTTTCATGCGTATCTTTAATCATTCTGAACAATGATTTTGGTTGCGCTTCACCATCTAAAATAAAGTCTGCATTGAAAATTTTATGACGGCAATGCTCTGAGTTTGCTTGTGCAAACATCATTAGTTCTACGTCATGAGGATTTCTACCCAATTTTTGGTAGTTTTCATATAAATATTCAATTTCATCTTCAGACAATGCAAAACCAAATGTTTTGTTTGCATCGATCAATGCTTGAATGCCTTGACCTTGAATATCAATAGATTCATAAGTACGCGCTTCAGCATGATGGAATAATTGCTCTGCTTCTTTAAATGAAGTCAACAATGATTCAGTCATGCGATCGTACAATAATGATGACCATTTTTGTAATTCAACATCAGTTAAATCACCTTTGAGCACAAATGCAATGCCACGCTCTATACGTGAAACATCATTAAAACCACAATTGTGAACAATATCCGTCGCTTTAGAAGCCCAAGACGAAATAGTACCAATTCGTGGCGTTACCAAAAATAGATGTTCATTAGAAGATAGATGTGGAGGAGGTGTTTCAGTGGCTGTCAAAATAGCCGAGAGGGATGCTACAGAAGATGTGTTAAGTGTTTGCTTGCTTTCTAAAAAATACCAATAAGTTGCAGTGATGTTGATATCTGGTGGCAAACCTAATCTTGCAGCATTTTGCCTTAACTTATCCAATCTAAAATCAGATAAAGCTAGTGAACCACATAAAGAAATAATCGAGGACATTACATTACTCTCAAATAAAGATGGTCAGAGAAGCGCAATATCATACCCTACTTTTATATTGAAAAAAACTATTGTGCTGATAATTTTATCGAACACTTTGATAACCATAAGAAATAAAAAAAGCCAAAATAAATATTATTTTGGCTTCAATATTTTCAAATATAAATTAAACAGTTACAGAAACATCCCACATTGAGATATTTTCCGCCATATCCCAGAACATATATTCATAATAACTCGTGCGTACTACGATCTCTTCTAAAGCTTGTTTAGATTCTTCTGATGCTGTTTCACCAATTTTATCAATTAAGTTAATGCATTTTTCGACTAACGCTGTAAATTCAGGAGATGAATAAGTTTTCACCCAATCACCATAAAACTCATGCTCTGTTGCACCTGGTTTTTCTGCCAATGCTTTACCAATGTAGTTATAGCTCCAAGCACACGCTAAAACAGCAGCGATCGTATTCTCAACGCCACCTAAAGAAGCTTGGCTCAACATATAGCTAGTGTAAGACAGCATTGTTGCTGATGGCTCAGTTGCTTCTAACTCTTCAGCAGTAATATCAAATTTAGCAGCATATTGTCGATGAAGATCCATTTCAAAACTTAAAGTACCATGCAACAATTCACCAAAAAGCGTCATCGTTGATAAGTCATGCGCTTTCGATGCACCAATAGCAAACAAACGAGAATATTCAATTAAGTAAATATAATCTTGCTTCATATAATGAATGAATTTGGCTTTATCTAATGTACCGTCGCCAATCCCTTGAACAAAAGGATGAGCTAAATAAGATTGCCATACAGGCTCTACTCGATTAAAAATCTGCTGGCTAAAAGATATAGTCATTTTGATCCTCTACATTATTAACTAATAAAATTTACATAATCAGAACCCGCCTTTCGGCGGGTTCATATATGTTTTACTAATGTGCTACTGTACTTGCTTTAATTAAGCTTGGCGAGCCTTACCAGATAATAATTTATTAACAATCAAACCAATAATAAATGCTGCAATGGCAGGTACAACCCAACCCATTGAAATATTATTAAATGGTAATGCTGCTACAAATCCTGCTTCTGGTAAAAATACTGTTGAAACACTGATTACTAATACAACATAAATTGTGATTTGTAATACGAGGCTGCTCAACGGCAAAATCAATCTATCGATAAAGATTAAGGCTATCAATGTAATCGTTAATGGATAAACGATCAACAATACAGGAATTGCACCTTTGATGATTTGTGCTAAACCTTGATTTGCTAAACCGAAGCTGATCAAAGTAAAGATGATTGCGAATTGCTTGTATGTGAATTTTGGTAACAATTCTGCAAAATAACTACTGATTGATACAACTAAACCAATTGCAGTTGTTAAACATGCCAAGAATACGATAATGCCTAAAATGAATTTACCGATTGCCCCCATCGTTAATGCAGCCACTTCAGTCAAGATATATGTACCACGATCTTGTCCTAATGATGCAAAATGCGCCTCATCAATTGGGAAATGATTACCAATCCAACCTAAAGCAATATAGATAATACCTAAAGCTGCACCTGCGATTAAGCCTGCATATGATGAGTATTTAAATAATTCTTTTTGATTAGTAATGCCGTATGCTTTTACTGCTTTCAATACAATGATAGAGAATGCAACTGCAGCAATCGTATCCATTGTTTGATAACCTTCCACGAATCCTTTAGCAAACGGTGCTAAACGATAAGCTTCATCAATATTCGCAACTGGTGCTGTTAATTTTGTGAATGAAATCACAATCAAAACAACCATTGTTAACAATAATGCTGGTGTCAAAATTTGACCAACACGATCAACGATCTTAGTTGGGTTATAACTTAACCAAAATGTTATCGCGAAGAAAAATGCTGTATAAACAAAAAGTGCCACTTTGCCCACTAAACTCGCTGCTGTTACTGCATCATCTGATGAATACAATACAGATTTCACACTTTCAGCCAATGTTAAGAAGACAGAGTGCAATACACCACCATCAGAATTAATCAATGGAACCAATGCCATTTCGTAAGAAACTGTCGCAGTTCTTGGAATTGCAAAGAAAGGTCCAATGGTTAAATAGATCGCAACCATAAAAATTACAGAGAAGATAACGCCAATTCTTTTAGTTTCAGTGATGAAGCCATCTTCTGAAAATGAACCCGCAATAATACCTAAAAGTGGTAAACCAACACCTGTAATAACAAAACCAATAATCGCAGGAATAAAGTTATCCCCACTTAACCACCCCGCATTTGGAGGGAAAATCAAGTTACCAGCACCAAAGAAAATGGCGAACAACATAAACCCAATGGCTATAATTTTTCGAATAGTCATATTAACTCTCTAAGTTTTTCAATATTTATATAAAACGTCTTGGATAAAGACACTGTTTACTTGTGGTAAACATAATGGAAAGACCTTTTGGGTAACCGACATAGATACCACAAATATAAATAAGCATCAATATCCAGTGTGTTTTATATAGATATATTTATTTAGAAAGTAATTGTTTATTAATGTTTTCAATCAATTGAGGACCTTTATAAATAAAGCCTGAATATACTTGAACCAATTTTGCACCTACTTTAATTTTACTTTCTGCATCTTCACCAGTCATAACCCCACCAGCTGCAATAACAGGAATCGATTCAGGTAAGTTATCCACTAATGTTTTAACCACTGCAGTTGCTTTTTCAGTCAATGGCGCACCACTTAACCCACCTACTTCTTCAGCATTTTCCAAGCCTTTAACTGCATCTCGACTTAAAGTTGTGTTCGTCGCGATTACGCCATCTAGCTCAACTGCTTTAATCACTTCAATGGATTCAAGTAACTCTTCTTCACTCATATCTGGTGCAAGCTTGACCACTAACGGCGTATATTTACCATATTTTTCTGACAATACTTTTTGTTCATTTTTTAATGTTTGAAGCAATTGAGAAAGCTGATCTTTACCTTGCAGAGAGCGTAAGTTTTTAGTGTTAGGCGATGAAATATTAATCGTAATGTAATCTGCCAATTGATACGCTTTTTGCAAACAATTCACATAGTCATCAGTTGCTTTATGAATTGGAGTAATCGCATTTTTACCGATATTCACACCAATCAATGGACCATCTGAATGATTCAAGCGATATTCTTCTAAATTTCTTAATAAATAATCGATGCCTTTATTGTTAAAGCCCATTCGATTAATAATTGCTTGTTTTTCAGGAATTCTAAATAAGCGCGGTTTTGGATTTCCAGCTTGTGGCAATGGTGTAACTGTACCAATTTCAACAAACCCAAAACCCATTTTTGCCCATGCGGACAATGCTTCGCCATTCTTATCTAAGCCAGCAGCCAACCCTACTCTATTTTTAAACTCTAATCCCATCACAGTTGTAGGATCATTTTCTAGTGTTTGTTGAATAGGTAATAGTGGCAATGTTGCAATCGCAAGGTTATGTGCTGTTTCTGCTGGAATATTTAATAAAAAACGACGGGCAAACTCCATCATAAGGAACTCCTTTTCTCTCTTTCTTGATGTTTTAAATACAACGATTTCAGCCACTCTCTCGATTGTAATGGCTTAGGACCTAACTGTGGCTGTAGTAAATAGCGCATCATTCGTTTATACGTTTGTAGTAATTCTTTATTAATCAAAGCATGATCATTGCTTTCTGTGATCTCATTCATTAATAAAATATGTTCACCCAATACGGTTAAATGATGTGTTTTCTGTTTAAATTTACTGAAGCCATTTTCTGCACAAAGATGATAATGCAAGTTCTCCACAAACTCATCACCATCATTATCCGTGGATAAATCAGGCATTACTCCTAAAGACTCTAACAATGTTCTTTCAAAGCAACGAAGCATCCACTCTTGTAAGACATCATCACCATATTCTAGCGCTTTCACCGCTCGCCAATAATGTGTAAATAATACTGAATCTGAATGATTTCGTGGCAATAATCGAAGCAAAATCTCATTTAAATAATAGCCTGACCAAATGTTCAAGCCTTGTATAAAAGATGATTGAACAGAATCATAATCTTCAGAAAAATAAAATATTTTCCCTTCTTTTAAATGCCAAGTGCCCAATTGAAAAACTTGATCTGAATATTTTTGTTTTTGTGCCCTATTCACTAAGACAGATATTTTTCCATGGCGCTCAGTAAAAAGATCGAGTAAAACTCGATCTTCTTGATATGCACTTCTTTTTAAAATAACGCCTAGGGTTTCAGATGTCACAGTTAATCTTTATTACCCATAGAAGTTAAAAACTGACCAATCAATCTTTCGATCACTAAAGCTGATTGCGTTAACTTAATAGAATCACCACTTTCCAATGGCATTGGCGCACCACCAGGATCTAAAGCAACATATTGCTCGCCCACTAATCCAGCGGTATAAATCATCGCTACGCTATCTTTAGGGATTTCGTATTTTTCATCCAATTTCATTTCAACAATCGCTTTAAAATCATCTGGATCTAAAGAGATATGAGAAACACGCCCTACGCGAACACCACCAATCATAACTGGTGCTTTCACCTTTAAAGAGCCAACATTATCAAAGCCAGCAGAAACTGTAATTTGTTTGCTAAAGCGACCATCTGTACTGCTCGCAGTTAATGCTAACCACACCAAAGCGATCACGCCAAAAATAACAAATAACCCAACGGAAAAATTTACTGCTCGTGTATTCATACTGATCTCACTAAATTTATATAATCTGAAACAGATTCTACTATGTTTTTAAGCCTTATGCATTGCCAAAGCTTTTTGAATCGGCGCAAAGCTTCTGCGATGACAATCTAAAACGCCATACTGCGCAATTGCTTCCATGTGCTGCTTCGTTCCATAACCTTTATGTTTTGCAAAGCCATACTCAGGATTTTTCTGATCAGCTTCAATCATAGATAGATCTCGTGCAGTTTTTGCTAAGATACTTGCAGCACTAATTTCTTCATGGAGTAAGTCGCCTTTGATCACTGTTTCACATTGATATTGACTAGGAAATTTAGGATTTTGATTACCATCCACTCGAACTAATTGCGGTGTTACTGATAATCCTGCAACAGCTCTTCGCATTGCTAATAATGTTGCTTGCAAGATATTTAGCTCATCAATCTCTTGAACGCTTGCTGATGCAATACACCATGATTTGGCTTTTTTCTTAATTTCATCTGCAATCAAATATCTTTTCTTCTCAGATATTTTCTTAGAATCTGTTAACCCTTCAATGCCATGATTCTCATCTAAAATAACAGCTGCGGCATATACATCACCACACAATGGACCACGCCCTGCTTCATCGACACCTGCAATTAATATAACTGCTGAGTCTTCTTCAAATAGCTCTATTTGCATCTACAATGATTTCACTAATTTACTAATAATTGCATCTGCCGCTGCTTTATCTGCATTCAAGCGCAGTGCTTTATGAATCTCTAAATATTCCGCCATCAAAATCGGATCATTTGTTTTAGCAAATGCCTCTTCTACCAATGGCACAAGCTGATCTGCAACCACAGCTTCCTGAAATACTTCAGGCACTAATTTTTTACGAGCTAAGATATTGGGCAAGGAAAAAAATGGTGTACGCACTACTTTTTTCGCAATGTATGCCGTTAAAGATGAGAATTTATATGCCACAACCATAGGTTTTTTCAGAAGCATTGCTTCTAAAGTCGCAGTGCCTGAGGCTAATAAAATTGCATCTGATGCTTCCATCGCCAATCTTGAATCGCCTAAAAGCACCTTAAATGCTGCTTGCTCACCATCTGAATATCGACTCAATTCTTTTTGAACAATTTCATAAATATGCTCTGTTGCTGCGGGCAGCACAAATATTAACTCTTTATTATTGTTCAACAATAATTGAGCAGTTTGTAAGAATATTGGTAATAAGCGTGATACTTCGCTCATTCGACTACCTGGCAATAAAGCTAACACTTTAGCACTATCAGATATTCCCAATGCTTTACGAGCAATAGCTGCATTTGACTCTAAAGGTACTTCATCTGCTAATCGATGCCCAACACACACAGCATCTACTTTGTGTTTACGATAAATATCCACTTCAAATGGAAATAAACACAACACTTTATCAATTGATTTTTTAATGGTAAAAACACGCTTTTCACGCCACACCCAAATAGAAGGTGAAACATAATGAAAAGTTGTAATTCCAATTTGCTTAATTGAATGAGCAACTTTTAAGTTAAAGTCAGGCGCATCGATACCGATAAATGCCACAGGCATTCTATCTTCTGCGGCTTTAACCAATTGCATTTTCAATCGTAATAATTTGGGTAAATGGATTAAAACTTCAAATAAACCCATTACAGACAATGTTTCTATCGGCGCTAAACTTTGAAAACCTTCAGCAATCATTAAAGGACCACCCACGCCAAAAAATTCAGCGTGAGGGAACTCTTCTTTCAATGCCTTGATTAAACCAGCACCTAAGATATCACCAGATAGTTCGCCAGCAACAATCATAAATGTCGGGGATGATGATATCTCTTTCATATTAAACCTTTATCTTACTATGCCACGTTGCGTCGGCACTTCTAAAAACTCTACCATTTTTTGTAAGTGAGGAAACTCAACTGCAATTTCCTTAATCTCATCAATCGCATCTTGTAGCGCTAAATTCTGACGATACAAAATTTTGTATGCTTTCTTCGTTGCTGAAATTGCTTCTGGCTCAAAACCATGACGTCTTAAACCTTCAGAGTTAATTCCAGCTGGCTCAGCACGATATCCTGCCGCTGTAATAAATGGCGGTACATCACGATGGATCCCCGAAGAGAATCCAGTAATTGCACCTGTACCCACTCTACAGCGCTGATAAATCATTGAGTATCCACCCAAGATTACATCATCTTCAATAATCGCATGCCCTGCTAAAGAAGCACCGTTTGCAAATATCGTTCTAGAGCCAACAATACAGTCATGTGCAATATGACAAGTTGCCATGATCCAGTTATCATCACCGATCTTAGTCAACCCTGCATCTTGAACAGTACCACGATTGATCGAAACATATTCACGAATGGTATTTCGATCACCAATGTGCAGCTCAGTAAAGTCATTTTCCTTAAACTTTTTATCCTGAGGAACTTCGCCAATCGAAGAAAATTGGTAAAACATATTATCTTTACCAATCGTTGTATTCGCACCAATCACAACATGAGAAATCAATTTAGTGCCTGAGCCGATTTTACTATTCGCCCCAATAACACAAAAAGGACCAATCGTCACATTCTCAGCAATATCTGCACTCGCATCAATCACAGCCGTTGGGTGAATTAAATTTTCATTTGACATAATTCTATCTCCTTATAGAAATACAGAATTAAAATGCCTCTTGACGCATACACATAACTTCTGCTTCGCAGACAACGGCACCATCTACTCTCGCAACACCTGAGAATGCCCAGATACCACGACGAGCTTTTAGGAATTTCACTTCGATTTCCATAGTATCACCTGGTTCAACAGGTTTTCTAAAACGAGCTTTATCAATTCCTACGAAATAGTAAATAGAATTAGGTGTTGCATCTTCACCTGCTGTTTTATATGCCAAAATACCTGTTGCTTGAGCAATCGCTTCAAGAATCAAAACGCCTGGCATAATTGGCTTAACTGGAAAGTGACCTGTAAAATAAGGTTCGTTATAGCTTACATTTTTGCGCGCTAACAACGTTTCACCAGGAACATAATCTAACACTCTATCGATCAACAAAAATGGGTATCGATGAGGTAAATATTTCATAATTTCATTAATATCAATAATTTTAGCGTCTGACACTTCTAACTTTCCTTATTCTTCCAAGTCTATTTTCTTTTCTAACGCCTTAACACGACGATAGAGCTTATCAATCTGTTGCAACTGAATCACATTTCTGCGCCAGCTGCGGTTATCCGTTACAGGCATCCCCGAAGAATATACGCCTGGTTCAACCAATGAGTGGGTAATCATTGTATTACCCGTAACCATCACACCATCATGTATTGTGATATGACCATTAATACCAACGCCACCACCGATGACAACATTATTGCCAATTGTTGCTGAGCCTGCTATTCCTGTAAATCCTGAAATAACTGTATGTTCGCCAACTAAGCCGTTATGGCCTAATTGAACATGATTATCTATTTTAGTGCCTTTGCCGATAAAAGTATCTTCGATTGCACCACGATCAATACAGCTATTTGCACCAATATCAACATCATCCGATAAAATCACTCGCCCTACCTGAGCTATTTTCACATAACCTTTAGGACCTCTTGCAAAACCAAAACCTTCTGCACCAATCACAGACCCAGGATGCAAAGTCACCCTATCACCTAATTCACAACCATAACAAACTGTTACATTGGGGTATAAAAAGCAATCCTCACCAATCACAACATCTTTTTCAATAACTGTTCCCGCTTTGATCACACTATTATTGCCTATGCGCACATTGTCTTCGATCGTCACATTCTGCCCAATAAAAACGTTTTCACCAATGCTTGCACTATCAGCAATAGAAGCACTTGGATGAATATTATTAGTCGATTGCTTAGGGCGCGGATCAAATAACTGTGAAACATATGCCCATGCTAGATATGGATTTTTAGTAACAAGCGTATTGCCTGAAAAATTTTCCAATAGATCAGGAGATAAAATGACAACTGCTGCTTTAGTATCTTCAAGATATTGTCGATATTTAACATTATTAACAAAAGCAATTTCGCCTTGAGTTGCATTCTGAATCGTTGCTAGCTTAGTAACTTCGCAATTTCCATCACCATGCAATACTAAATCATCTACGTATTGAACAACGTAATTAAATATTTCTGACAATAACATTTATTACTTCTCTAATTTTTCTTTAAGGGCATCCAAAATTGGATCTGTTAACTGCAATTTTTCTGATGCATAAATCATTCCCGACTCTAGAATTAAATCGTACTGATGTGTCTCAGCATATTCTAAAATCGTATCTGAAATCTCTTTCTGCATTTTATACAGCTCTTCATTTCGTCTTAAATTATAATCCTGTCTAAATTCTGCCGCTAAACGAGCATATTCTCTTTCTAAATTCAATAATTCTCTCTCATGAGTTTTTCGATTTTCATCCGTCAATTCTATTTCAAGAGTAATATTTTGAATTTTTCTAAGCTCTATACCCAGTGTTCTTAAGGTTTCATCTTTATCAGAAAACTCATTCTGTAAAATATCATGAACACCCTTAATGACAGAATATTCTTCCACTAATCTCGCCATATCAACAACACCAAACTTAACTGTTTGATTTTGTGCATTAGCAAAATTTAAAACCATACTGCTTATTGCTATCAACAGTATGGCTTTAATAGATTTCAACATAAATGATCTCTTAATCAATTAGAAAGGAATACCAACTGAGAATTGGAATTTTTGCTTACGATCATATTCTTTTGATTTGATAGGATTAGCATATGAAAATACTAATGGACCAATTGGCGAGAACCATGCAAGGCTCACACCTGCTGAATAACGCAAGCTACTAGTTTTGAACTTATCATACTCACTATTGATAGAAGTTTTATATAAGTGCTGACCTAAGCCATATACTTGACCTGCATCAAAGAATATTGACCAACGCAAACTATTACTTTCAGCAAAACCTGGAACACGCATGATGATTTCAGCAGTTGCATTGACTTGTAAATCACCACCAGCTGTTTGACCATTCAAATATTGAGGCCCTAAAGTACCTGCTCTAAATCCACGAACAGTTCTTAAGCCACCTGAGTAAAATCTTTCATAAAATGGCAATCCTGAAGTTTTGCCGTAGCCATAACCTTTCGCAACATCACCACGAAGATTCAATACAAAGCTATCGTCATCAAATAATGGATAAAAACTGCTATGTTTAGCTGATACTGTATAGAATTGATCTGTTGAACCAGGTAAAGTCCCAGAGATATTCAACGAGTTTAAAGAACCTTCACTCGCAAAAATCGTTCTATTTCTAGTATCTCGAGCAACGCCAGCACTAAATCTAATTAAGTTTTTCTTTTGACTAACTCTATTGAATGAGCTGTTCCAATCACGAGCATGATCGCACTCACCAGATAAGTTGTTAATTCCACGGCAAGTACCACCTAATGCCCTTACAATTTCAGTTGGTGAATCACGAGTAGTTTTTAAATTCAAACGATCGTAACCAATACTTGCACCAAGGCTAGTGTACTCAGTCACAGGATAACCAAAGTTGAATGCAAAACCATAACCATCCATTAGATAGTCAGCAGTATAACCATTTTTATTATCTTGTTTAGTGTAGTGAGCAGAGACACCTGCACTAATACCACTATCTGTAAAATATGGATTGGTATAAGAAATATTGAACGTTTGAGTCTCATCATCTGTTTCTGCAGAAACTCTTAATTCATTACCAGTACCCATAAAGTTAGGCTGATCAAAACTGATATTAAAACCAAATTTTGATTCCATACCATAACTTAAACCGAATGTGATACTACCCGCACTTCTCTCTTTTAACTTATAAGTCAAATCAACCAAGTCTGAATCCACTTGGCTGGTCATCACTTCAACTTCTTCTACGTAAGGTAAGCGTTGCAATCTAATTTTTGAACGCTCAACATCACTAGAGATAAACTGACCACCTTCCATCTGACGAATTTCACGACGGAATACATTATCTTGTGTACGTTCATTACCTTCGATATTCACACGGCGAACATATACTTTTTCACCATTATCGACAGAGAATAAAATCTTAACCGTTTGCGCTTCTTCATCTAGCTCAGGAATAGCATTCACACGAGCCAATGCATATCCATCATCGCCCAATCTATCTTCGATAGCTTTTACCGCTGCATCGACTTTAGATTTTTTATAATATTTACCTTTATCAATATCAACCAATGCAGTTAATTCTTCTAGTGGTACGTGCGTATTACCAAGCACTTCAAAATCTGCTACTCGATAACGCTTGCCTTCATTGACATCAATATCAACAAAAACTTTTTCTTGATCTGGTGTAACTGATGCAACTGATGAATTCACTTCTGCATTAATAAATCCACGTTCTTTATAGAATTTTTCAATACTATTCATGTCTTCATTGGCACGGCGTGGATCATAACGATCTGACTTTGTCAGCAATGTCATCAAACCTGATTCTTTTAATTGCATTTGTTTTTTTAACTTACTATCGCCGTAGTTTTCGTTACCAACAAATGTAATTTCTGCTAATTCAGCTGTTTTACCTTCGGAGATATTTAATTCAATATTGACGCGATTTCTTGGCAATTCAATAACATTAACATCCATTTTAGCTGTGTATTTACCGCGCTCTTCATAAGCTTTTAATAAATTATTCTTAGCTGATGCTAACTTAGCCGCACTGTAAGTTTGCCCTTCGGAAAAACCTGCCAATTTCAGCATGTCTTTAAACTGTTTGGTTGAGACATCTTTATTGCCATTAACAAAAACTTGGTCAATAACAGGGCGCTCCACAACATCAATGACCAAAATACCATTTTGTTGGCTAATTCGCACATCATCAAATAGTTCCGTTGCATATAAACGTGTAATGGTATCTTGTACATTACCGCGTTTGATATCTTCAGCACTACTGCCTAACTGAGCAAAAACAGTTCCAGCATTGAGTCGTTGTAAACCTTCAACGCGCACATCACGCACAGAATATGACTGTGCTTGAGCAAAAGGCATTGCAATAAGGAGAGCTGTAACAAGTATCGATTTCTTACAATTTTTGAGGACCATTATTCTTCTCTAACACTATAAAATCTGAAGGCGAACTAGGCGACAATATACAGAATATGAAGCGTAATTACCACTGATTTAATTTCCAACTAAAACCATCGAGCAACGTCATATCCGATAACAATAGCCATAAAAACAAACATCATAGCAGCACCAATTTGTAATACTTTCATTTTGATGTTGTCTGAAAACTGATGTTTCCCCATTATTTTTTCTATACCAAAACCAACCAACCTACCGCCATCTAAAACAGGAATCGGCAGAAGATTCAATAAACCAATATTAATACTAAAAAGCGCTGTTAATTGAACAAAAAACACCAACCCTGATGCTAACGCTTGCCCTGCAATATTAGCAATACTCACAGGCCCTGCCATTGTATTGATGTGATAATCGCCTTTAATCATACGACCAATAAACTTAAAAATCATAGCACCATCATTCAAAGTTTTTTCAATTGCGGCGCCAAAAGCATCAATAGGTCCTAATCTCTCTTTCGTTACTAAGCTTTTATAGACCTCTGAATTAACTGCAATGCCTAACTTCAAATGACCTGATTCATCAGCCAACGGCATCATTGAGAATACTTCATTATGATTATTTCTCAAAACTTCAATATCAATCGATTCATTTGGCTTTAACTTTGACACAACGCCCAATAAATCTCGCCACTCTTCTACAGGCTCATCCGCAACAGATACAATCAAATCTCCAACAGCCAATCCACTATTCGCAGCCCCGCTATTATCAACAATAGCGCCAATCACAGGTTTTAATGGTGGTAAATATAAATTAACACCTAACTCTTTATATAAATTGGTTTTAGCATCCAATTGCAATGGACCACCAATATCAACTAAGGCTTGTCGCTCATCACCATCGCGATCATAAACAATTGCCAATTGACCATCATCTAAATGCTCGATCATTTTTTGCATCATAAATTCAAAGCTACTGACTTTATCACCATCAATAGAAATGATTAAGTCACCACTTTTCAAACCTGCATCAGCAAAAGGGGTGCTTTGCTCAGCCACTTCTATATACGGTTTGTACGCGGGCACACCATACATAAAAAGCCCCCACAGCAAAACAATTGCTAAAGCTATATTTGCTAAAGGACCAGCTGCAACAACTGCTGTTTTTTGCCAGATTTTTCCTTGATTAAAAGGCATACCATTGAGCTCACCTTCATAATTTTTCGCATCATCTACAAATGCAACATAACCACCCAATGGCAATATACCGATCGCATATTCAATACCATCTTTGCCTTTACGCTTCCAAATATCTTTACCAAAACCGATACTAAATTTCGTGACAGCGAAACCTAAACGTCTTGCAACATAAAAGTGACCATACTCATGTATTGTCACTAAAATTCCCATCAAGATAATAAAACCACCGATGGATCTAAAAAATGCTTCTAACCATTCAATCATAAAGATGCCTTCAATTTTTCAATCGTTTCTTTTCTAATGATCTGATCGAATTCTATAATTTCATCAAAACTATCTAAATGCTCAACAGTTAATTCAGATAAATATTGCTCTAATTTTGTAGGAATATCTAAATAAGTAATTTGATCCTGTAAAAATGCTTCTACTAATATTTCATTAATCGCATTCATTGCCACTAAATGTGCATTACCTTTAGATAAACATTCTTTAGCAATTCTCAAACATGGAAAGCGTTCTAAATCTGGCGCACTGAAAGTTAAATTCATCATCTGCGTCATATCTACAGGCTTTTTACCTGACAAGATTCTTTCAGGATAACCTAAGGCATGCGCGATAGGAATCGTCATATCCGGCTCACCCAATTGAGCCAATAAAGAACCATCTTGATAGGCTACCAATGAATGAATAATGCTTTGAGGATGAATGACGACATCGATATTTTCAGGCGGCATATTGAACAAGAAATGCGCTTCGATAAATTCCAAGCCTTTATTCATCAGAGTTGATGAATCAATGGTAACTTTTGCACCCATGTCCCATCTTGGATGCTTTAATGCATCTTCTTTTTTAATATTAGCCATTTCCGCTAAAGTTTTTTCTCTAAATGGTCCACCTGATGCGGTCAATACTAATTTATCGACACCCGCTAAAGTTGCTTTACCTTCGCTATCTTTTGGTAAAGATTGAAACAAAGCATTGTGCTCACTGTCAATTGGCAGCAATGTAGCGCCATAATCTTTGACAGCCTGCATAAAGAGAGATCCGCCCATAACAAGACTTTCTTTATTGGCCAATAAGATAGTTTTACCTGCTTTAACGGCTGATAATGAAGATAAGAAACCTTTCGCACCGACAATAGCGGCAACCACCAAATCAATTTCAGGCTTTTGCACCAGGGTCTCAATCGCTTTTTCACCTGCTAAAACAGTAATCGATAAATTTCTATTTTTTAATTCTTGATCTAAGTTCTGTGCAGCTTCTTCATTTGCCATCACAACAGTTTCAGGATGAAATTCTTCACAGATTTCCAACATCTTTTGCACACTGCGATCTGCAACCACAGAATGAACTTTATATTTTGTTGGATTATTGCGAATCACCGTTAATGTTGATGACCCAATTGAACCTGTTGCACCTAAAATAGAAACTTGTTTCATATCACACTAACATTCATTTGAAATAGAAAAAAACCAAACGCAAAAAACGTTGAACCTGCGATTAATCCATCAATACGATCTAAAACACCGCCATGACCTGGAAATAAATTACCGCTGTCTTTTAAACCTGCATGTCGTTTGATTAAGCTTTCGTACAAGTCACCAGAGATGGATAAAACCGCTGCGATTAATGAAATCAAGAAAAATACAATCTTTTGCCATGCGCTGAATGTATCTGGCAAACAACCAATCACAATCAAACTAAAAATCATTGCAATCACAATACCGCCAAGCGCCCCTTCAATTGTTTTTCCTGGACTAATGCTTGGTGCCAATTTATTTTTACCTAGTTTTCTTCCAACAAAATATGCACCACTGTCTGCCAAAGCCACCAAACCAATGACATAAAGCACAAAGCCATAACCATATGCGCCTGGCAACTCATGCAACAAACTTAAAGACACGTAAAAACCTAGCATCATAACTGTCGACAATACTGCTATTGCCAATTTTGCAACCATCCAATTTTGTGGTGAGCGCATTTGTGTAACGAGCAAAAATGGGATAGCCAACCAAATATATGCTGCAAAAGTATTGACGATTAATAGTGGTGACAATATATTGGTCAGCAACATGATATACACGCCAACTAACAACACGGCATTTGTGACAAAATATGGTAATCGTATATCAGCAGGCATCATTTTCTGCCATTCAGATACACCAATCAAGGAAATCACTAGCAAGGCAAGTTGAAATAAATACGATGATAAATATCGAATGGATAATAAGGCGACCAACGCCATGATAATGCCTGTAATGACTCTTTCTTTCATATTATTATTCTCATTCGTCTACAGCACCAAACCTACGCTCTCTTTCAGCATACGCAGCCAGTGCTTTGTTAAATTCTTCTTCAGTAAAATCTGGCCATAAACAATCGGTAAAATAAAACTCTGCATACGCCAATTGCCACAACAAGAAGTTACTCAATCGTTCCTCGCCACTCGTTCTAATCAACAAGTCCACAGGAGGAAATTCATGTAATGCTAGTCTTTGACTAACCATGACTTCATCAATATCTTCCAAATCAAATAGCTGATTTTTATAATCTTTGGCAATCGCTTTACACGCAGCAACTATTTCAGCTCTTGAGCCATAATTCAATGCAATGATCAAATTCAATGCTTTATTATTTTTTGTCATTTCCACCGCTGAAAGCAATTTTTGCTGCATCACATGCGGAAATTTTTGAATATCACCGATAAAGTGAACTGCGACATCTGCATCATGCAACGCTTGCAATTCACTATCCAATGTTTCGATGAATAGCTTTAACAAAAAGCTAACTTCCTCATCTGGTCTTAACCAATTTTCAGTTGAGAAAGCATACAATGTTAAAGCTTCGATATTATTCTCAATGGCAGCTCTAACCACTTTTTTGACCGATTTAACCCCAGCTTTATGACCTATTGTTCTTGGCATAAAACGCTTTTTTGCCCATCGGCCATTGCCATCCATAATAATGGCAACGTGTTTACAACCTTTTGATTCAGATACTGCCATTTAGGATTAGATCTCCATCAACTCTTTTTCTTTTGATGCTAATACTGCATCCACTTCTGTTGTCATTGCATCAGTGATTTTTTGAATCACTTCTTCGCCACGACGAATTTCATCTTCTGACAACTCTGCATCTTTCAATTTTTGGTTCGCATCACGACGAATATTACGAATTGCAACTTTTGCACTTTCGCCTTCGCCTTTTACCACTTTAACCATATCGCGACGACGCTCTTCAGTTAATGCTGGCAATGGAATACGGATCAATGTACCTGTTGTTGCTGGATTTAAACCCAAGTCGCTCATCAAAATTGCTTTTTCAATTGGACCAACCATGTTTTTATCCCATGGTGTTACACCCAAAGTGCGCGCATCAATTACACTGATGTTTGCCGCTTGACTCAATGGCGTAGGTGAGCCATAGAACTCAACTTCAATATGATCCAATAAACTTGTATGTGCGCGACCAGTTCTTAACTTTTGCAGTCCACTTTTCAAGTTTTCAATGGACATTTTCATGCGGTGTTCTGCATCTTGCTTAATTTCATTAATCATAATTTTAAACTTCCTTAACGATTATCTAAATTGAGTTTTATTCAGTTACCAAAGTACCAATATCGTCGCCACAAACTGTACGAACCAAATCACCAGGATTAAAGATATTAAAAACACGAATAGGTAACTTATTCTCACGGCACATTACCAATGCAGTTGCATCCATAACGCCTAAATCTTTTGCCAATGCTTCTTTATATGTCACTACATCATATTTTACAGCATTAGGATCTTTATTCGGATCAGCATTATAAACACCATCCACTTTCGTTGCTTTCAACATAATATCAGCATTTACTTCGATTGCACGAAGCGCTGCCGCTGAGTCTGTTGTAAAGAAAGGATTACCTGTACCTGCTGCAAAAATAGTGACACGTTTTTTCTCAAGATGACGAACCGCACGACGACGAATGTAATCTTCACACACTTCATTGATGCGAATTGCACTCATCACACGTACGTAAACGTTACGATCTTCTAACGCATCTTGAAGCGCCAATGAGTTCATCACTGTCGCTAACATTCCCATGTGGTCACCTGTTACGCGATCCATGCCTTTACTTGCAAGACCTGCGCCACGGAAAATGTTTCCACCACCAATTACTACACCTACTTCCACACCGATTGAGTTTAATGACTGGATTTCATCAGCAATTCGACCTATTGTTTCTGGTTCAATACCATAATTCCCAGATCCCATTAAAGCTTCACCACTGAGTTTTAGCAAAATGCGTTTATACTTTGGGGGCTTATTCATAATTCCTTATCCTTACACTAGATCAATGACACACAAAATAACTCGGCATTCTAAATCATTTCATTGCTAATTAATAGCAATCGATAAAGTTTTTAAACTTACTTTTTAGCTTTTTTCGTCACACTTTTCTTTTTCACTTTTTTTGCAGGCCTTTCAACTTTCTTTGCCACCATTTTACGTTTTTCTTTAGAACCTCGTTTTTTGTCTTTCACAACACGACTGTCTGAACGAGATTTTTTAGATGCTTGCTTTCTACCTGATTTTTCCATTGCTTTAGCCGCAGCCATTTCAGCCAACATTGCTTCACGCTCACGCTTGCTCAACTTGGCATTTTTAGGCAATGTGATCATTTCAAAGTCAATGAATTTAGTTTCAGGATTCGCATCCAAAACCTTCACAACAACCGAGTCATTTAATTTAATTAGCGTACCTGATTTTTCACCAATCAAACGATAACGAATATCATCAAAATGATAATAATCACCCGGCAATTTTGACATATGCACTAAGCCTTCGATAAAGATATCTTCAAGCTCAACAAATACACCAAACTTGGTAATTCCAGACACTCGACCATTTAAAACTTTACCAATGTGCTGCTGCATATATTCACATTTCAACCATGTGACAACATCTGCAACTGCGCTATCAGCTCGACGTTCCATTTCAGATAAGCTTTCACCTAAGCTGATCATCATTTTATCTGTGTAAGCATAACGAGTAGTTTCGCCCTTCGCTTTATTGATTAAATATTTGATACCACGATGAACTATCAAGTCAGGATAACGACGAATCGGTGAAGTAAAGTGCGCATAATGCGTCAATGACAAACCAAAGTGACCTTCATTTTCAGGCTGATAAACTGCTTGTGCCATTGATCTAAGCATCATTGTTTGAATGATATCAAACGTTGGTAAACCTACCGCCAAAGCCAATGTTTTTGCATAATCTCTCGGTTCAGGATTTTCACCACCTTCAATTCCTAAATTGTATTCCACTAAGAATCGGCGCAATTTAGCCAAACGATCTTCTGGCGGTTTGCCATGCACACGATACAACGCAGGCAATTCATTAGATTCTAGGAATGTTGCCGCAGCAATATTGGCTGCAATCATACATTCTTCAATGATCATATGCGCTTCATTGCGAACTGCAAATTCAATGCGCTCAATCAAACCTTCATCGTTATAAATGATTTCAGTTTCTTTGGTTTCAAAGTCAATAGAACCACGTAATTTACGTGCTTTACGCAATATTTTAAATAACGAATAAAGAGATGTAATGTGCGGCATGATTTCCGCATAATCTTCTTGTAACGGATTATCATCCGTGATCAACTCTGCAACCAACTCATAAGTTAAACGAGCTTTTGAACGCATAATGCCTTCAAAGAATTTAAAGCTCAACATTTCACCAAGTGGCGAAATAATTAACTCACAAACCATACACAAACGATCAACATTCGGATTCAACGAACATAAACCATTCGATAATTTTTCTGGCAACATTGGAATCACACGATCAGGAAAATAGACTGATGTTCCACGTTTAATCGCATCATTATCGATCGCATTACCCATTTTCACATAATGAGCAACGTCAGCAATCGCAACGTATAATTTAAAATTCCCATCTTCCAATTTTTCAGCATAAACAGCATCATCGAAATCTCGAGCTGTAATGCCATCAATCGTTACTAAAGGTAAATCTCGATAATCTTTACGCCCTACTTTATCTTCCTCACGCACTTCATCCGAAATTGTCTTTAATAGCTCATCGGTTGCTTTAGAAAACTCATGAGGCAATTGATGCTCCATAATTGCTTGCAAAATAGCGATATCTTTAGTCATTTTACGACCAAAAACTTCTGTGACTTTTGCAATAAATGCGCCTGTATTTAATGCTTCAAGATCAATTTCAATTTTGACCAAATCATGATTTTTTGCATTATTTAAAGCATCATCCAAAATCAAGAAATGCTGCGATACTTTACGGTTTTCCGGCACAGCTACAGCACTGCCATCATACATAGAAATACGTGCAACCAATTCTTTCAGGTTTCTTGTGATCACCTTAGTCACTCGACCTTGGCGCATGGATTTAGATCTAAATACACCTGTGATTACCACTTCTACTTCATCGTGATGCATCACATTTTTACAATCTTTCGGTGATACATAAACAGAATCTTGATCCTTAACGATCACATAGCCATGACCTTCCACGGAACCTTCAAAGATACCGATCACAGTTTCTTCACCGCCCACAGGCATGAATAAGTCTTTTGAGTTGCGATGCAATTGGCGAGCCTTACTCATAATATACAAACGATTGCTCAGGGCTTCTAACTGCCAATCTTCCGTTAAATTAAAAATTTCCGCCAATTCTTCAAACGTTACGCTTTTAGCTGCGCCTAAAGCTTCTTGAATAAAGGTTCTACTTGGAATAGCCAAAGTATATTTCTCTTGCTCTTCCTTAAATTTTGCATCATTAATTGCATAATCTAAAAAATATGCTTGTTGTTCTGGTGTTAATTTCGACATTCAATGTCTCCTATAAATTCTTTTTAAAAGCTGATCATACTGGATCAACTTGTCATAATTTTGACGCGCTAATCTTTTGGATGATTAGCTCGATAAATGGTTGTGGTAATTGTGTTTCTAATGGGACAACCCATGCATCATGATGATTTAAAATGTGCATGCATTTCACCGCATCTTTTTCCGTCATTAAGATGGGTGCAGCCATTTTCGCAAAATCAGTCAAATGATAAACATGATGGTCTGTAAATGGATAAGCCTTCACAAAGATAGACTTAGAGGATAAAGCTGTAAAAAAATTGTTCGGGTGTGCGATGCCTGCTACAGCACTGACATGAGAAAAATTCTTCCATTCTCTGGTTTGTTTGGAGTTATTTAATTGATATGGCACACCGATTTGCTGCGCTATCTTATAACATTTTTCAGAATAAGGTAGTAAAAATTGAAAACTCTCATCTATGGTCAATATTGCATCCACGCTATTTAAGCGCTCCACACCTTCTCGTAATGGTCCTGCGGGCAAAATATAACCATTGCCAATTCCCTGCTGACCAAAGACTGCAATCTCAAAATCTCGATGTAATGCATAATGTTGCAATCCATCATCACTGATGATGATATTAACTTCGGGATTTTCTTTTAATAAAGCCATGCCTGCATCATAGCGCTGGCTGGCAACTGAGACGGGCACTGCCGTTTTTTGCTGAATCAAATAAGGCTCATCACCCAAATATTCCGCTGATATTTTGCCATCACTGACAACAGTCTCTTTACTTTCTCTGCCGTAACCCCGAGAAATCAAACCTACATTATATCCTTTCTCTTTTAATGCTTCGATCAATGCAATGGTAACAGGTGTTTTACCCGTTCCACCCACATTAATATTACCGACAACAATCACGGGCACAGGCAATTTTTTTTGCTGGCTGATTTTTTTTTGTTTATTAGCCTCAGAAATATAAGCATATAAAGCTGATAATGGTCTTAAAAGTTGAACAACACCGTTTGTTTTTTGCCAAAAGTCAGGAGTCTTCATCAAAATCCTCGTCGATAGAGTGCAGCTTTCAATTTAGGTTCTGGTTTATTGCCAATCTTTCTCAGCGCAGTTTCCTTCGCTTCTTCAAAATTAGCTTCTTCTAAGGCTATGGATACAACATCTGAGGGCACTTGATGTTGCTTAAGTAAAAATTTCACTTTATTGGGCCCGTACCCCAATTGTGCTTGATTTCTTGCGAAGACTTCTGCAAATCGTTCAACACTTAAATAATTTTTATCTAAACATTCCGCAATAATTTCATCCACTAAATACGCAGGACACGCTTTTACAGATAGCTTTTGTTGCAACTCAACAACGCTGTGTTCTCTACGCATTAATAGGTTTAAAGCTCGCTCGAACCAGTATCGTTTTTCTTTGTTACGATCTTCTTGAGATAAATTATCTTCCATTTTTTTTCGCGCTATCCATCATGCTTGCAAGGATATCATCAATCGAGCGTTTTGTTGTATCCTCTAGAAGAGTTTTATTAGAACGCACCGGCAGCTGAACTATCGGCTCATCTGAATATTCAGGCACTTTTTCTTCACCTTTCAATGGGATAACTTTGACGATAAATTCTGGAATAGACCATTCTTTATGCGAAATGGTATTTAAATAACGCTCTAAAGTCTGTCGAATTTCTTTTTGGTAGAACTTGAAATGGTTTGCAGATAGCTGATCCAACGCACCGATGATCCAAAAATTCCGACCTAATGATGAAACAAATAATCGTTTTTTTAATTTCTTTGGTAAAAATTCTTGAAACCACGGTTCAACATAGGCTAGTTGTCGTGCTCGTCTGATTTGTATTTTTAAATCAGCATCTTCTTCTTTTTGAGAGTAAATCAATTTAGAAATCGCACGATCGGTACTATTTTTTTGAGTTTTAAATGGAATAGAAGGCACTGATTTATAATCCCAATCATTGTCTGAATCCAACTTTCTATTCTTGAAAAACATTTAAATACCAAGTCCTTATAATTTAAAATGATATAGCGTATGATGTCGCTCATTTATTCTAAGCCATTATCACCATTTATAAAAGGAGATATCATGACTGCTATTGCATACCTAGGGCGCTACGCACTTTTTATGATCGCAATTGCGACCTGTATTACTTCTATTGCATTTCACTTTCCATTGGGCAAAGTCGTCTTTGTTGTAGCACTCGGTTTAACTATCATCGGAATTATTGATATTTCTCAAAAAACTTACGCGGTTCGTAGAAACTATCCTATTCTCGGTAACTTACGATATCTCTTAAAACATTTCCGCCCTGAAATTCGCCAATACTTTATCGAATCAGATTCTGAAGCTGTTCCTTTTACACATGGTCAGCGCGAATTAGTCTACCACAGAGCTAAAAACATCAACTCTAATAGAGCTTTTGGTACGATCCAAAATGTCTATGAAACAGGTTATCAATACATTAACCACTCGATGGCACCTGTACCAATGCCAAATCCTGATGAGTTCCGTGTAACAATTGGCGGTCCATCATGCTTACAACCTTACAGTGCATCTATCTTTAATATCTCTGCCATGAGCTTTGGTGCTTTAAGTGCAAATGCAATATTGGCACTGAACGGCGGTGCTAAATTAGGTAACTTTGCCCACGATACAGGCGAAGGCAGTATTAGCCCTTATCATCAACAAAACGGCGGCGACTTAATTTGGGAATTAGGCAGTGGCTATTTTGGCTGTCGCACTGAAGATGGAAAATTCGATCCTGTAAAATTCAGAGAAAAAGCCTTATTGCCACAAGTTAAAATGATCGAAGTAAAAATCAGTCAAGGTGCAAAACCTGGTCATGGTGGTGTTTTACCAAAAGATAAAATCACTCCTGAAATTGCTAAAACTCGCGGTATTCCTACTGATCGCGACTGTATCTCTCCACCATTTCACTCTGAATTTTCTAATCCTATTGAACTATTGGAATTCATCCAAAAACTTCGTGTTTTAAGTGATGGTAAACCTGTGGGCTTCAAATTATGTATTGGTCATGCTTGGGAATTTGCAGCAATTGTTAAAGCAATGCTTAAAACAGGTATCACGCCTGATTTTATCGTTGTGGATGGTAAAGAAGGTGGTACAGGTTCTGCCCCGATTGAATTTGCAGACCATATTGGCTCCCCATTACATGAAGGCTTACTATTCGTACACAACACATTAGTGGGTGCAAATTTACGTGATCAAATCAAAATTGGTGCAAGTGGTAAAATCATCAGTGCTTTTGACATTGCCAAAATTTTAGCGATTGGTGCTGACTGGGTGAACTCTGCTCGTGGCTTTATGTTTGCATTAGGCTGTATTCAATCGCTTAGCTGCCATACCAATAACTGCCCGACAGGTATTGCGACACAAGATTTAATGCGCCAAAAAGGATTGGATGTCACGAACAAAACCAATCGTGTTTACAACTATCATCGCAATACATTACATGCTTTGGCTGAAATGTTGAGCTCCGCAGGCATTAGCAATATTCACGATCTTGCCCCACACCATTTAGTATTAAGAATTACTGATAATGAGGTTCGCTTATTCTCCAATACTTATTACTATTTAGAACCTGGTGCTTTATTGCAAGATGAAATCTCTAGCCAATTCTATGCTGCAGTTTGGTCAACAGCACAAGCAGAAAGCTTTGCGCCTGCGAATCAAAAATTTGCTTGCTAAGTTAAAACTCTAAAACACAATGAACCCCATACTTACTCAAATATTTATGGGGTTTTCTTTTATATTTTTGATATATGAGTGATTATCATCAGCACAAATACGGTATAAGTATCTTCTAACAATAATATTTGATATGGATGGATGCACAATGGAATTGGATGGTTTTGATAAGAAAATCCTAAGATTACTTCAACAGGACAATAAAATTTCTCAACGAGAGCTAGCAACACAAGTCAATCTATCAGCCTCTGCAGTGAATCGTAGAATCGCCGCATTAGAAGCGGATGGATATATCAAAGGCAATATTGCAATTGTCGATAATAAAAAGATCGGCAAACCCATTACGCTCATTGTTGAAGTACGAATTAAGAATAAACAATCCGCAGCAATGGATCATCATAAATCTGTTTTTCTATCCACGCCTTCCATTCAACAAGTTTATATTGTCACTGGAGATTTTGATTTTTTACTGATCATGACGGTTGCCGATATGTCTGAATATGAAGTGATTTCAGAAAAACTACTCTTTAATGATGAAAATATTCACGGTTTTAAAACTATGGTTACGCTCCAAAATATCAAACAATCTTTTGAAGTGAGCATAGAATAGAAAAAGCCTGCGTTTGCAGACTTTTAGTTTGCATCTAATTAATCAAATAATTCCATCCAAAAACTCTTTTTCTTGTGTTTTCTATGATAGTAATCATCATGATGATGTTGCGAATAAGGTTGCTGTGGATGTTGTTGATGTTGCGGTGCTCGTTGCTGAGGTGCTTGTTGAACAGGTTGATCTGCTGTCGCTTCCTCTAATGATCTTTCAATAATTTTGTCGATCTCACCACGATCCAACCAAATACCTCTACATTGAGGACAATAATCTATCTCGATCCCTTTACGTTCAGACATTACTAATACTGCATCAGCACATACTGGACATTTCATAAAAACACTCTCCATCTCTTATAAATTCGAGGTTACATTGTAAAAACATGGCTAGATAAAGCCATGTAATTTACAATAATTTTAATTTGCCTCTAACAAGAATTTCATCAGGATTATGTAGGATCAATCACATCATGATCATCTGTCTTAGCGATAAAGAGATAGCCCAATAACAAGATTAATAAGATAGCCGGCAAGAGTAAAGATAGCTCTGCATATTGAATGGTTGCTAAAGTACCTACAAAACCACCGAATGCAAATCCTAATAATACACCGAAGAAAAGTAATGACGTTTGAAATGCGCCTTTACTGCCTTGAATTGCTTGCATTAAATAACTAAAGCCTAATTGCACCACTAAAGTTACCGCAACATTTCCATACAACATTCCTTTAATTTTATGGAATCCGTTACCCTGCATACCTGCCACAAAAGAAATCACCATACAAATAATTGAAATTGAAAGATAATTACCCAACAACCCGCTTGCCAATACAACCAAGATTAATGCTTCTAAAAATATTACAGTAAACGTCCAGTTTTTCTTACCTTGTTTTTGGCTAATTCCTTCGATTAACGCTGTAAACATCGAACCCAAACCAAATGCCAAAACTGTGAATAGAATATTATAAAAATGTCCCCAATTTTGCGTCGCAATTGTTTGACCTAAAAGAATAATATTCCCCGATTGAACTGTGCTGAAAACACTCGCTGCATGATATGTGTAACCATTCATTAGACCTGCGATCACTGCTAAATAAAAAGCCATTGGCGGCTGCTCCATTAAAGGAACCAGTTGTCGTGCACGATTGGTAGAAACTTGTTGAACTGCCTGTTTTTGTAATGTCATTGCGCATCCTTTTAAGTTTTATTTAACAAGAGGTGGAAAAAATATTGCCATTTGCCCGTGAATTAAACGTTCCTGACTTATCCATGTTGAAGGAGCAGGTACAGTAGTTTTATGAGTGATTGATTCAGCCCCTTCTTTTGCCAACAATGTTGGGGTCAACATGACTGGCTCTGGACCATAAATTCCGCTAGAGGTAAATGTGCCTTTTTCACGACCACCACAAACCACCCATAATTGCTGTAATGTTGCAGTTGCATATGGATGAAACTCTGCTAATCCTGTTGGAGGATTCTCTACAGAATATAACCTAGCATCAATTTCAACGCGTAAGTCATGAGGCTCTCCTGCTGGTGCCGCAATTATATCGGCTCTTTTGACAGCAAATACTCCACCTACTTCAACGATTGTAAGTTCATAATTTAAAGCCAGCCCTATACGTCCGATCGGTGTTTCTACAACTTCAAGCTTATTTCCCTTAGAAGCCCAGCGAGCATCTCTATCATTCAAATGTGTTGCTCGATAACGTCCCAAAATAGTACCTTTAGGACCTGCTAAAACAACTGTGTGATAAAAATATTCTCCATCAACTTCAGGATAGCTTCCCACTATATAACCTGCGCCTTTTTTAGCTATCTCGCACAGCTTATTTTCAAAATCTCCTCCCTGTTCTTCTGCAACATCCAAAATATTGTCTGTTAAATCTGATTCCTTAATGGTTGACAACTCAGGCAAGACCACCAGTTCATCCTTCTGAAGGCTAATTTTATCCAGTGAAGACTCATTCATATCCCATTGTATAGCTGTTAATACAATGTTTTTAATATCTTTGGTTGCATTAACATCATCAGGTGCTTTATGAAGTGCCAAAGTTGGATGATAAAGCTCAGGTCGTCTTTTCTGTAAAGTCTTTTCTCTATAATGCTTTGCTTCAATAACATCAATAACAGCACTATAAATAGCATTTAGGCCTGGCTTTATTTCTATTGGAGGAACAACTGGCGCTTGAGTTATTTTATTACCTAATGGAGACCATATACTGGATCCTCCATTGTAATAAAGCTGTGCTTTAGTCATCGGGTTTGTTTCAATACCACTTCTCGTTGCACATATCACCCATACTCCATTAAAAGCACTTAAATGTTGTACATGGGCAATGGTGGAATGATCAGTGGCATCCTCTGATGAGTTTTCGGATGGCATTTTTCGATCAGATACAGAGTGCCATCCTATAATATCAGCACCTTCTAACGCTGCTAAACGAGCATACTGCCAATAGGTATCGTCATAGCAAATTAGCAATCCTATCTTGCCTATCTCTGTCGAAAAAACATTACCAAATGTATTTCCCGGGGCAAAAAGCTTCTGATCTTGACTATTCAACCCTCTTTTTCGATATGTGCCAACAATTCCCTCTGGTCCCATAAGTACGGCAGTATTATATGCAATGCCCGTTTCCATATCTTTTTCTGCGATACCGATACTCATATACATATTATATTCTTTTAAAATTGGGAGTAATGCTGAGGTCGTTTTACCAGGAATGGTATCTAAATAAGGTTTAATATCACTATAATCATCAAAAATATATCCTGTTGTTGCTGTTTCAGGAAAAACCGCATAGTCAATTTCTTCTGTTGCAATAATATTAACTGCATCTATTAATCTGTTTATATTTCCATTTAAATCTCCCCAATCGGGAATAAAATCGATGGCTGCTACTTTGATTATTTTTTTCTGCTTAACCTCATGAGTAGATGATTCTTGCATATCTCCCTTCCCATTAAATATTACGCTTATATACAGTTTTTATTCGCTATCATACTGGCAACGATTTTTACCAAATCTTTCGCTCAACAAATTTATAACCTACAAAATCTTATCTTAAAATGAATATTTTTTTTATTACAATCGAATTTTAAAATACACAATTAAATAATTATTTTCTAGTTAATATATATTTATTGCCATAATATTTTATTAAAGTATTATCTTCTTTAAATAATTATAAGCATCATCTTTAATACTTATATCTTTATCAAGGACTAATTATGAAAGAGAAAATAGAAAACTATACAGGTGCAGCAGGCGGTTGGGGTGCATTGAAAGCCGTAGTGACAGCCTTAAAAGGCCAGATGGAAATACGCGATGATGCGGTAGCCATGTTTGAAATGAATAAGCCAAAAGGTTTTGATTGCCCAGGTTGTGCTTGGCCTGATGCTAAAAAAGTTCCTATTTTTGACATCTGTGAAAATGGCGCAAAAGCTGTTTCATGGGAAGCAACCTCAAAGAAAACAACACCTGAATTCTTTGCTGATCATACAATCACCGAGCTTTTACAATGGACTGATTATCAGCTTGAAAATGAAGGCAGAATTACACATCCTGTAAAATATAATTCCGAAACCGATACCTACCAATCAATCCCATGGAATCAAGCTTTTCAAGAAGTCGGAGAAATATTGCGAGGATATTCTGACCCTAATCAAGTTGAATTTTATACATCAGGCCGCACATCTAACGAAGCGGCCTTTTTATATCAATTATTTGCGCGTGAATATGGCACCAACAACTTCCCTGACTGTTCCAATATGTGCCATGAGCCAACGAGCGTTGGCTTAGCTGCATCCATTGGCGTGGGCAAAGCGACTGTCGTTTTAGATGATTTTGAAAAAGCCGATCTCGTCATTTGTATTGGACATAATCCAGGCACTAATCATCCTAGAATGCTCAATACTTTACGCGAAGTTTCATTGCGCGGTGCAACGATTGTGGCAATTAATCCGATGAAAGAGCGTGGTTTAGAAAAATTTGTTTACCCACAAAATCCTGTAGAAATGTTGACAGACCACGCTGTGCCACTAGCAACTTCAAATCATTATTACCAAGTCCGCATCGGTGGTGACACTGCATTAATCAAAGGTGTTATGCGCATCATTATCGAAAAGCATGATTTGGCAGTTTCTATCGCTAATCCTCCTATTTTAGATTTAGAATTCATAGAACAACATACTTCTGGCTTCGAAGCGCTTAAAAAAGATGTACTCAGTAGCAGCTGGGACGATCTGATTAGAATTTCAGGATTAACCAAAGAATCAATAGAAGCGCTTGCTGAGCTTTATATTAAATCCAATGCAACGATTATCTGCTATGGCATGGGCATTACTCAGCATCAACATGGCACTCATAATATTCAGCAATTAATCAATCTACTATTGCTTAAAGGCAATATTGGCAAACCTGGCGCAGGTATTTCTCCGCTTCGCGGGCATTCCAATGTTCAAGGGGATCGCACCGTCGGCATTACTGAAAAACCAAGTGCAGAATTTTTAGCGAATATTGAAAAACGTTTTGGTTTCACACCGCCAAAAGATTGGGGTCATGCTGTTGTTGCAAGTATGCAAGCAATCTATGAAGGCAAATCTAAAGCCTTAATCAGCATGGGCGGTAACTTAGCCGTGGCAATGTCTGATCATGAAAAAATGTATCAAGGTATGAAAGGATTAGATTTAGCTGTTCATGTTGCTACAAAACTTAACCGCTCACATTTGCTCACCGCTAAAAATACTTACATCTTCCCTGTATTGGGCCGATCAGAAATAGATACCCAAGCATCAGGACCTCAAGCAATAACAGTCGAAGATTCAATGTCTATGGTGCATGCTTCAAGAGGAATGCTAAAACCAATCAGTGATGATCTTCTCTCTGAATGCGCTGTGGTTGCAGGCATGGCAAAAGCGACTCTGCCCAATACAAAAGTTGAATGGGATGAATTCATCGCTGATTACAGCAAAATCCGTGACGCAATGGGAGATGTATTCCCAGATCTATTCACTGATTTTAATGAAAAAATTAAAGTTCCAGGCGGATATAATCTAACAAATGCAGCTTCAGAACGTCGCTGGTTGACTAAAAGCGGTAAAGCAAACTTCTTAACCACTGATGGCATCATTGAAGATCCAAAATCTGCCTTCAATAGCGAATTAGTGTTAGCAACTGTGCGCAGTCATGATCAATACAACACAACAATATATAGCTATAACGACCGATATCGTGGTGTATTTGGCCATCGAGATGTCGTATTTATCAGTCAAAATGAAGCCAACAAACAAAATCTTCAAGCGGGTGACAAAGTGAATATTGTGGCGTTAGATGTAAATTCTCAAAAGACACATCGCCGCTTGGATAATTTAACAGTCGTGATTCATGATATCGCAGATCGTTGTTTAGCGACCTATTTCCCTGAGTCTAATAATCTCTTACCGATAGAGAGTATCGACCCTCTTTCTGGCATTCCTGCCTATAAAAATATTCCTGTGGTGTTAGAAAAAGCATAATTTTGATGCTGCTTTATATTTATTATTAATAAATATAAAGCAGTTATAAATAATGATTTTAATTAATATTTTATTAAGTTTGACATTAAAATTTAAATGCATTACTAATAATATGATTTAAAAATTAAGTAAATAATATATTCATAAAAAACTGTTAATCAAGGAGCACGCAATAATGAAAGTAGTTGAGCAACCTATTCGCGGTACAAAAGGCGCAGACATTATCGGACCTCGCAACCCTGATGCTGAAAAGTTAAATCCTGATTTATTATTACCACCAGAAACAGACAACGGTGGCATTCCAAACTTAAAATTCCCATTCTCGATGGCACATAACCGCTTAGAAGATGGCGGCTGGGCACGTGAAGTCACACAACGTGAAATGGGCGCGATGAAAGAAATGGCGATCGTTAATATGCGCTTACCTGCAGGTGTTGTTCGTGAACTACATTGGCATAAAGAAGGCGAATGGGCATATGTTTTAAAAGGCAAAGTTAGATTCTATTTAATCGATAATCAAAGAAACGTATTGATCGAAGACTTGGAAGAAGGCGATCTTTGGTACGCTCCTCCTGGATTCCCTCACGCAATTCAAGGCTTAGAAGGCGAAGGTACTGAATTCGTTTTAGTATTCAACGATGGTAACTTCTCTGAAAACCAAACATTATTAGTGACAGAATTATTTGCTCATACACCAAAAGAAGTATTGGCGAAAAACTTTGGCATTCCACCGGAATCATTTGATGGTATTCCTGCAAGTGAAAAATATATTTTCCGCTTGCCTGTTCCAGGTCCATTAGAAGAAGTTCGCAAAGAGCTCGGTGCAGTAAACTTTACCAATAAATATGTATACAAAGCATCAAAGCAACCTAAGAAAGAATTTGAAGGTGGCGCAACGCAATTAGTCGACAATGAAACATTTGAAGTGACTGATCTTGCAACATTAATCATTGACTTAGAACCAGGTGGCATGCGTGAAATCCATTGGCATCCTGATGCTGATGAACTTCAATACTATATCAGCGGTAAAGCGCGTATGACTGTATTTGATGCAGTAAGCAATGCGAGAACTTTTGACTACCAAGCTGGCGATGTTGGCTATGTACCAAGAACTTTATCTCACTACATTGAAAATATTGGTGATGAACCAGTACGCGTTTTAAACGTTTTCCATAAAGCAAAATACAGTGATGTATCTTTGAATAACTGGTTAGCGCTTACACCTAAAGATTTGGTTAAAGGTCATTTAGACATTGATGAACCATTCATCAGCTCATTGCGTCAAAAATACCAAACCATCGTTAAAGGTAAATAATTTAGCTGAAGCTTAATGAATAAAAAAACTGACATTAACCTGTCAGTTTTTTTATTACTCGCAATATAATTTTTCTGCATAAAAATGCTCAGCTAATTTGCTAAAAAATCTACTAGCAACTCCGCTGTTTTATTGGGTGCTTCTTCTGGTAGATAATGCCCTGAATTCAACACAACATGCCCCGATACATCTTTCGCAAATAAATGAGCAGCTTCTATGATTCGATCACTCACGCTATGCTCTGCGCCTACAGCTAAAACAGGTATTGATAGTTTATCTTGTGCTCTGTTGATATTTGCCTGTATTCCTTCATCTGACAATGCTTCTTGATAATAACTCGTGGTTGCACTCAACACTCCAGGCAATGCTAAATACTTAGCATAAATAGCAATATCTTCATCCGTGATTGTCCAAGCATGAACCGCCTTTGATCGAAATAGCCAAGTGAGAAATTCTACTTCTCGGCCACGAATTAATAATTGTGGCAATTCATCCAGCTGATTAAATGCAAAATGCCAACCACGAATATTCGCTTCTTTTTTAGATAAATCATTACGTGAAACGGATAACCCAGGAATTAAGGCATCAAAAATTGCCAATGTTTTTATATCATCTCGCCAATCAGCCGCCCAAGCATAAGCTATCCAACTGCCAACATCATGACCCACGATATTAATCGGCCCTTGATCCAACAAGCCTAACTGTTCGGCAAAATGATGCAATTCAGTTGAAACTGTTGTTAAATCATATTGACCTTTCGGCGCATCGCTATCTCCCATTCCTTTAGGATCAACTGCAATAACGCGATAGCCTTTTTCTACCAATTGAACCATCACATAACGCCATGCATACCAGCTTTGTGGCCAACCTGGAATTAATACAACAACAGGACCTTCACCACCTTCAACATAATGAATATTGATACCGTTCACTCTTTCAACAGAATGTTTAAAAGTATTCCAAAAATCGCTTTTCAACATGAATGTTTCACCAACATGTTGTGGCTGATCACTTTTATTATTCATTTTTCACTCCTTAGATAGAGAACATTTATTTCCTAATTGGTTAAATTTTTTTAAAGTAATTTCATAAAATCAGATGTCATTGCTTGTAACGTGTCAGAGCTTGCACCTAATTTACCTTTTAATCGTATACCTGATAATAATGCAGACACTAATTGAGCCATGGTCGCGCAATTAATATCAGATGATATAGAGCCATCGCTCTGCCCTTCTTTAAGGATATTGTTGATCAATCGTTGCTGGTGATCTTGTTGTTTTTTGATGATATTAAGAATTTCATCATCCGCTATAGATAACTCTGCGCTGCTTTCAATCACCAAACAACCTATAAGACCTTGCTCACCGCTACTCATTTCAACATATCTTTTAAAGATGGCTGAAAGCTTATCCTTTCCTGATGCACTTTCTTTAAGATAACTTTTTAGAGCTTCATTTTGCTTGGCTATATAATGTTGCAATGATGCAATAAAAAGCCCTTTTTTATCGCCCCAAGCTTTATAAATGCTCCCTGAAGTCAAACCTAAACAGGCGTTTAAATCTGCTATTGAAGTTCCATGATAGCCATATTGACTGAATTGAGTAATTGCCTTATCTAAGGCAATACTCATGTCAAATTCTCTCGGCCTACCTGGCGCTGATAATATTTCGTCTTTCTTTTTCATGGAAGATAATATAGGAAATATTCATTTCCTAATCAAGTTAAATGTTAAAAAATGAATATATTCACTTTGATCAAAGTCTAAATACTCACTCTAATCGCCAATGCCAATAACGTAATGAGCAGAATTGGCGTTGTTAAAATAATCCCGACTTTAAAATAATATCCCCATGTTATTTTAAAATTCTTTTGTGAGAGCACATGCAACCAAAGCAATGTTGCTAAGCTACCAATTGGTGTTATTTTTGGTCCTAAGTCACTGCCAATAACATTGGCATAAACCATCGCTTCCCTCGTCAATCCTTCTGCATTACTTGCATCGATAGATAAAACACCCACCAAAACTGTCGGCATATTATTCATGATTGAAGATAAAATCGCCGCTAAAATACCCGTACCAAATGTTGAAGCCCAAATGCCTTGATCCGAAAAATAGTTCAATAACTCAGTGATATAATCGGTTAATCCTGCATTTTTCAAACCAAAGACAACTAAATACATTCCCAATGAAAAAATCACAATTTGCCAAGGTGCACCTTTCACAACGACTTTTAGATCAATAATTTTTTCTCGATAAGCGATTAAACTTAAAATCAAAGCACCGATGCCTGCAATCACGCATATCTCAATATTTAATAAATCCGAGATAAAGAAGCCTATTAATAGCAATCCTAATACCAACCAACCTGCCATAAATGTCTTATAATCCTTGATCGCCGTTTTTGGTTCTTCCAATTCATTAGCGTTATATTTCAACTTAATATCTTTTTTGAAATATAAATGAAGTACAACGAGCGTAATCGCGATAGATGCAATATTAACAGGCACCATAATGGAAGCATATCGACCAAATCCAATATTGAAATAATCAGCCGAGACAATATTAACTAAGTTAGAAACAATCAAAGGTAGGCTCGCTGTATCTGCAATAAAGCCTGCCGCCATCACAAATGCTAATGTTGTGGCTCGACTTGCGCCTAATGAGATTAACATTGCCATGACTATCGGCGTCATAATCAATGCTGCGCCATCATTGGCAAAAAAAGCAGCCACTAATGCACCCAATAAAATCAAGTAGGTGAATAAATTCTGGCTATTGCCTTTACCAAATCTTGCGATATGCAATGCTGCCCATTTAAAAAATCCAGCTTCATCCAAAATTAAACTAATAATAATGACTGCGATAAATGTTAGCGTCGCATTCCATATAATTCCCCAAACCACAGGAATGTCTTGAAACTGAATCACGCCACATAACAATGCAACTATTGCGCCTGCTGATGCACTCCAACCAATCCCCAAACCTCTTGGCTGCCAAATTACTAAAGTCAGCGTTGCTATAAAAATCACTAATGCCAATATCATTTTTTATCCTTAATTGATTAATCTCTAAATATTTAAATGACTCGTTCGCCATCTTCTTTGTAAAACGACTTTAATTGAGGAGATTCCAAAATCTCTAATACCACTTCAGATGGTCGACAAAGTCTTGTGCCTTTATTAGTCATCACAAATGGTCGATTGATTAAAATAAGATGCTCTAGCATCGCTGCAATAATCACATCATCACTCAGCGATAAATCATCTAAATTTAAACGTGTGAACTCTTCTACATTTTCTCTTAATGCCTCTCTAGGCGTTAAACCTGAGTTTTCCAATAAGGTTAATAGCTCATTCTTTGATGGTGGATTCTCTAAATAATGAATAATTGTAGGCTCCATACCTGAATTACGTATCAATCCTAAAACATTTCGTGACGTCCCACAGTTAGGATTATGATAAATAATGACACTCATATATTTCCTCCTTTCATAATTCAATATTTCAACGATGATTGAAATATTGATTCAAAAAAATTTATTACTTTATTCAATCCCACATTTTTCAGGATTGCTACCACAACATTCTTTAGTTAAAAAACTGACAACATCCATCATCTGATCAACATTTGCCCGATATCTTAAATATCTCCCTTCTTGCTCGACAGTGATCATATTGACGTGCAACAGAGCTTTCAAATGAAAGGATAAGTTAGTATTTGGGAGATTTAATTTCTCTGCGATTTCACCTGCCACCAAGCCTGTATCTGCATACTTTGTGAGTAAGCGAAATACACTGAGCCTTACTTCAGATGACAATGATTCGAATATTTTAGATGCGTTGTAAATTTCCATTGCATGATAATACAATAATCATTGAAATATTACAGACTTGTTTATTATTCTGTTCGATTCATATTATTGGAACTAACTTGGAACAGAATTTGGAATATTTCAAATCTCAGATAGCAAAAAACCCAGTATTTAACTGGGCTTCAGGCTTTTATATATGGTGGACATAGGTGGTAAAACTTAGCTGTTTATACCACCATAAACCATATTATCTACTTGATTTATATTGATTTCACTCGATATACCTAGATAATAAATTTCAAGCGATGGGGACAAAATGGGGACAGAAATTAGTATATGGTAAATATTATTTTCTAATACCATTCAAAAATATAGCTATATACACCCTGACTCTTTCTAGCCCTCCCCCACTACTACCATTTAAAAAAGCAATTTCAAACTAATACATAGATATCAACCTACAATATTGAGTACAAAACAAGAACTCAAACCCATCTGCTATGCTTACACGACTGAGTCCCATTAAACGCTTAAAATTTTCTTACTCTGTGCTTAAAATAATATTTGATGTTTCTCTATAATTATATGCTTTGAAAAGTGAGCTATGCTGAAGAACTTAGACACTAAAACTTGGTAATATTACCTAAAAAACCAAGGAACAATTATGACAATGAA
>CANRJJ010000012.1 GCA_947630895.1 uncultured Wohlfahrtiimonas sp.
GCGTCAGAATTTTTCAAGAGAAAGTCCAATGCATCTTGTGGGGTTTTTATATCTCGATCATCGATCGCCTTTAGAAAGTTTCTTAATAAATCGATGCGAATGGCTTGTGTGGATAGATCATTTGTATTGCTGATTCTTTCAGTTGTTCTGGTGGCGAGATAGTTGCCCTTAACATCAACAGCATCAATTTGTATGATGGTGTCGGCTTTTGTTGCCTCTAGTTCGATCATGGCTACATTTTTAAAAGATGGTAAAAGCTCCATGTCATTGAGTTTAGGTGTCTCGCGACTCAAAATAGTTTTTGAATTTTGCTCAATGGGCAAAAAGTAGCTCATGGAAAGGTTTACTTTTACAATAGATGCACCTTCTGTGGGTACAGTAATCGATTGTTCATCAATTTTAGGCGAAACAACTTTGTTAATTTCTAGTAATTTGCCGGATGCCAATAATACAGAAGTTACTGTAACGATAGGCATTTGTGTCTTATAAGTACTGAGTTGATTTTTAATTTTGCTTGAAATACTAGGAAAGTTAAAAATTAACTCAGTGGTTGATCTTCTAGGTACTTCTGTGAGCTTAATAGTATCTGCATATTTTATGAAATTATCTTCCCAGATAGCAGTGGGAATGAAGTTAAAAGCTGTCGTATAAACAGGCGTTTTAATCTCTTCTTCAGGCTGTTTTTTTTGAAAGTCTTCAATTTTTTTATTTCTTTCGTATTGAAGTTCTAAAACATTGAGCTCTTTTTCATAGTTTTCTCTGATGTTTTTTAAATTTTCATACTTAAAACGCAAAGTTAATATTTTTTTGAGTTCTTCTTGTTGGCTTTCAAGAGTATTAGTCCAGCTAAAAGACTGGATTAAAATAATACCTAAAAATATCAATGCTAAGTTTTTTTTCATAAATAATGCTCAAGTAAGAAGATTTATTACTGTACTACAGTATAAATAGCTTAATTTTAAAATAACAGTCTTATTCGGCTTCTCTTTTTTCTCGTTGCTCTTTGTGGTGTGAATACAAAGTCACCAAGAAAGCGATGGTTGCGACAATACCAATGATAATTGTAGAAAGTGCATTGATATTTGGGCTAATACCTAATCTTGCTTTGGAGTAGATCCATAGTGGTAAAGTTGTTGCTCCAGGGCCTGTTGTAAATGTAGCGATGATTAAATCATCCAAAGAGAGCGTGAATGATAATAGCCAGCCTGAAACAACGCCGGGCATGATCATTGGTAAAGTGATGTAGATGAAAGTTTTGAAACGATCAGCGCCTAAATCCATTGCAGCTTCTTCAATGTGACGATCAAAGCCAATTAATCGTGATTGCACCACAACTGTTACGTAACACATAGTAAATGTAATATGCGCCAATAAAATTGTGAAAAAACCTTTGCTAAAATTCATGGCTAAGAAGGCTAAAGCTAAAGATGTTCCCATGATTATTTCAGGCATTACCATTGGTGCATAAGTGATGCTAGAGAACAGCATTTTTCCTCTGAAGTGTTTAAACTTCACTAAGGCAAAGGCTGTCATTGTGCCTAAAATCACAGAAAATGTAGACGTAAAAATAGCGAGCCATAATGTGATTTTGGCTGCTTCCCATAATCCTTTTGTTTTAAAGAGTTCAGGGTACCATTTAAGAGAGAAGCCACTCCACACAGTCACGAGTTTTGATTCATTAAAACTATAGATGATCAAAACCAACATCGGGATGTATAAAAATGCAAAGCCGATGATTAAGGAGATTTTATTAAAACGGGTTAGTGATTGTCTCATAATTACTCCTTACTCAAATTGCTTCTGCTGAATGCGTTGGAAAAGATAGATCGGGATAAGTACCAGTAATAGTAATGACACTGAAATAGCCGAAACTAGCGGTAAGTCCATGCCTTGCAAGTAGGTGTCATAAAGCACTTTGCCAATCATTAAGACATCAGAGCCGCCAAGTAAATCAGGGATGACAAATTCACCCATAGCAGGGATAAAGACCAAGAAGCATCCTGCTAAAATGCCTGGAAGCGCGATTCTAGCAGTAATTACCCAGAATGTTTTGATAGGTGAGCAACCTAGATCTAAAGCAGCCTCAACTAATGTATGATCCATCTTGTCGAGTGTTGCATAGATTGGCAAGACCATAAAAGGCAAGTAACAGTATATGATGCCAATATAAACTGCGAATTCAGTGCCGAGTAATTGTAATTGAACAGGAGAACTTGGATCGATTAGACCGATGCCTTGGCCGACAAAATTAATAAAATTATTGAGCACGCCGGATGGTGAAAGAATCGTCATCCATGCATAAATTCGGATAAGGAAAGATGTCCAAAATGGCAATATGACCATCATTAATCCAAAAAGTCGCCATCTTTTAGGTAAGCGAGAAATGGCTAGAGCAATAGGGAAGCCAATCAAAAATGTCAGAAATGTTGAAATGACAGCGATTTTCAAGCTACTTAAGTAGGCAGCGATATAGATATCATCTTCCCAAAGAGCAATGTAGTTTTGGAAATTTAGTTTAATTTCTAATATTCCATCATCAGCCCAGCTTAGAAGAGAAGTATAAGGTGGTGATGCAATTTCTGCTTCTGTGAAGCTGATGCGTAAAATGATTAAAAATGGAATGACGAAAAAAATAAATAGCCACAAATATGGCACGCCAATGATAATTTTGGAGCTATTGAATATTTTTAAAAATTTGCGATACAGCCAAAAGCGCAATAAATTGCGATGGATAAAGTTCAGGCGGGACATTAATTCTGCCGCACGACCAGACATTGCTCCAAGCTCTTGTTGACGATTTTTCATGGTGGCTTCCTTTGAGTATTGTAATTTCGTTTAAGAAATTAAAACAACAGCAGAGTCAGCATCAAAGCTGATGTAAACACGATCTTCATAGTTGATCGGCAATTCGATAGCGCGTTTATGATTGATTTGTGCGACAGTCACCATTTTACCATTGTCCATTTTGACGTGGTAAATAGACATGTCACCTAAATAACCGATATCCCAAACTTCGCCCATCATGCAGTTACTTTCTGTATTCTCTGGCGGCGTTAAAGAAATGTCGAGCTTTTCAGGACGAATAGCAAGCCAAGCTTGTGCGCCAACAACAGCGCCCACACCTTGATTACAAACTAAAGGTGCTTCAACTTCAAAGCTGCTAATGGTTGTGTGAACTGGGGAAATGTCTGAAATAACACCTTCAAAAATATTCACATCACCCACAAATTCTGCAACATATAGTGAGTTTGGATATTCGTATATTTCTGTTGGTGTTGCGATTTGTACTAATTCACCACTGTCCATAACTGCGATACGGCTAGAAACCGTCATTGCTTCTTCCTGATCATGGGTTACGATCACAAAAGTTATGCCGAGCTCTTCTTGAATGGTCATTAATTCAAACTGTGTTTGTTCACGCAATCTTCTATCTAAAGCGCCTAATGGTTCATCTAGAAGCAATAATTTAGGTTTTTTGACGATGCTTCGAGCCAATGCAACACGTTGGCGTTGTCCGCCTGAGAGCTGGTGAGGTTTGCGTTTAGCAAATTTACCCATTTGTACAAGCTCAAGCATTTGATCAACGCGTTTTTTGATTTCAGGTTTTGGAACTTTTTCTTGTTTTAAGCCAAACGCAATATTGTCTTCAACCGTCATGTGAGGGAAGAGAGCGTAGCTTTGAAACATCATATTAATCGGACGTTCATAAGGCGGAATGAGGGAAATGTCTTCGCCATCCAATAAGATTTTTCCTGAAGTGGGTGTTTCAAATCCCGCTAGCATGCGAAGCAGTGTAGATTTACCACAGCCAGATGGGCCTAAAAGAGAGAAAAATTCACCTTTATAGATATCGAGTGAAACATTATTAACGGCAATATATTCATCGAATACTTTTACCAAGTCAATAATTTCAATGTATGGCACCGAGTTAGGATCGCGCCAAGGCTCGTAGGATTTTTTGGATAGGATAGTTGACATCACAGCTCCTTAATTCAAAACGGTTAGGTGAAAAATCAAGGCGATTGGTTGCAATCTTTTTGTTCAGAAGAATGTTGAATGCTGCCGCTCGTCGAATAATTGATATTTATGTTAAATATAAAAGCAGTGTATTGTATATTGATTGCCGAAAACATCAAGCTCTATAGGCCGGATGTATTCAAGATTTGAAGATAACTTTCTGCACGCCTTTCTGAAAGCAGATTTTGCTCAATGGCATATTCTACCGCACAACCAGGATCTTGTAAGTGGTTACAGTTACTGAATTTACAGCGTTGTGTATATTGAGTAACATCTGGAAAGCCATTATGAATCGACTCAATGGATAAATGATCAACATTAAAGCTTCTCACGCCTGGCGAATCTATCAAAGCCCCTTGATTGTCATTTAAGTAATATAAAGTTGTTGCAGAAGTCGTGTGATTACCAAGCCCTGTCGTTGCACTAATGCGTTGAGTCTGTAATGACAACTCAGGAATCATTTTGTTGGTTAATGAAGATTTGCCAACGCCCGATTGACCGACAAAAATAGAAGTATTGCCTGAAAGCTCTTTGTGTAGAAGGTCTAGCGACTCTTGGTTATCTTGCGATGTCAAAATGATTTTGATGTCAGGAAATGCCTGTTGATATTCTTTGATGAATGAGAAATCACTATTTTCATCGATCATATCTGCTTTATTCACAATAATACCCATCGGGATATTAAATTCACGAATAGCGATTAAGTATCTATCAATTAAAGAAGGACTGGGTTCAGGCTTTGGCGCAATGACAATGAAAATTTGATCTAAATTCGCGGCAATTAATTTTTTATGTTGACCATATGAGACGCGAGCAAGCTCATTTTTTCGTTCAAGTAATTGCAAAACGACAGGAATGTCATTTTCAAATGTAAAATATACGTAGTCGCCGCACACAATTTTTTCAAGATTTTGGCGTATATTGGCTTTGTATATTTGTTGTTTTTCATCGATGACCATCAAGTGTGGGCCATGTTGAGTAATGACTCTCCCTTTAAAGAGAGAGTCAGGATCTAAACTTTTAAGCGCATCAATTTGCTCAGTTTTTTTGTTAGAAATACGTTCGTGTTGCTTTTTAGTTAATCGACGCGCCATCAGTATTTAACGCTCAAGCAGTTCTAGTTTGTTTGGCTTGCCATCCCACTCTTTAGCATCATCAGCATGAGGCTTCATTTGAGTGATCACAGGCCAATTGCGTGATAATTCAGCATTTAAATCTAAGAAGTGCATTTGATCAGCCGCTAAATCATCTTCTGAAACAATCGCGTTAGCAGGGCATTCTGGTTCGCAAAGAGTACAGTCGATGCACTCTTCAGGATCAATAACTAAAAAGTTTGGGCCTTCATGGAAGCAGTCAACAGGACAAACTTCAACGCAGTCAGTGTATTTGCATTTAATGCAGTTTTCGGTAACAACAAAAGTCATAATAGCCTCTAAAAATTAATTAACTGTAATTTTAGCAAAACGGCGTTTACCCACTTGGAAAACAGCAGTTGTGCCTTTGGCAATTTTTAATCCACGATCAGAGATTTTTTCTTGATCGATACGCACAGCGCCACCATCAATTGAGCGGTTGCCTTCTGACACTGAAGTCACTAATCCTGCTTCTTTTAAAAGAGCAGCGATTTGAATTTCACCATCTGTAGAAGTCACTGTAATTTCTTCGATATTTTCAGGTAAATTACCTTTTTGGAAGCGCTCGATAAAATCACGATGAGCTGCATCGTAATCAGCTTCTGAGTGGAATCTAGAAATGATTTCTTTACACAGTAAGAATTTAACATCTCTTGGATTCATGCCTTCAGCAACTGCTTTTTTATAGCCTTCGATGACTGAAGAAGATTCAAAGCTCAATAATTCAAAATAGCGCCACATCAACGTATCAGATACTGACATTAGCTTACCAAATTGCTCTACAGGCGTGTCATCAACACCGATGTAGTTGCCGAGAGATTTAGACATTTTGTTAACGCCATCTAAACCTTCTAATAAAGGCATTGTGATGATGCTTTGTGAAGCTTTGCCGTAAGCTTTTTGTAGATCACGACCCACTAAAAGATTGAATTTTTGATCGGTACCACCAATCTCAACATCAGTATTTAAGCTCACTGAGTCATAACCTTGCATCAATGGATAAATAAATTCATGCAATGCGATTGGTTGATGATTTTTATAGCGTTTTTCGAAATCATCGCGCTCTAGCATTCTTGCAACAGTATAGTGTGATGCAAGTTGAATCATGCCAGCAGTACCCAATTCACCTAACCAAGATGAGTTGAATACAACTTTTGTTAATTCAGGATCTAAAATTTTGAAGATTTGCTCTTGGTAAGTTTTAGCATTTTCTACAACTTGTTCGCGAGTCAATGGCTTGCGTGTCGCATCTTTACCAGTTGGATCGCCGATCATGCCTGTGAAGTCACCAATCAAAAAATTGACTTCATGCCCAAGCATTTGAAAGTGTTTCATTTTGTTGATTACAACTGTATGACCTAAATGTAAATCAGGAGCAGTTGGATCAAAACCTACTTTAATTCGAAGTGGACGGTTTTCTTTTAACTTTTCAGTTAAACCTTCAATTGAAATAATTTCGTCAGTTCCGCGTTCTATTAACGCTAAACTTTCTTCGATAGATGCCATCAAACTCTCCTGATATTATTTAAATTTATCCCAGTCTATATCAATTGCACTGCCACGTTCTTGTGGCTGTAGACCGGAATCATTATGGTCAATTCTTTGACCGATGTGTGTTGGTAAACCTGACATTTTTTCAATTACTGCATCAATCAAGCGTTGATCAGATAATTGTAAATTAGGATCATTTCTATAAGGCTCAATAACTTTATAAGCAATTTCTTTTAAACCTGTGATATCTAAGTTGTCTTCCTCTAAAGGTGGGTGAACTTCCATCACTAGTTCATTGCCTTTCCAGCCAACTTTTACAGGTTCATTTAAGAATGTAACTTCTGTATTCACAGGAACGATTCTATAAAGTTCTTCAATATTGTGTGGGAAGAAGCGCATACAACCATGAGTGACTCGCATACCAATGCCTGTTACATCATTTGTGCCATGTAATAAATAGCTAGGTAGAGTTAAACGAAGAACATGGTTGCCTAATGGATTATCAGGGCCAGCAGGCACAACTTTTGGTAACAGGCCTTTACCCATCTCTAAGTGTTCACGGCGGATACTTTCAGGTGGGTACCAAGCAGGAGCTTCTTGTTTACGGTTAATTTTCCAAGTGCCTAATGGTGTTTTCCAGTCCATACGACCTACGCCAACAGGGTAAACGTAAACAACATCTTCACCCGGTGGGAAATAATATGTACGCATTTCAGGAATATTGGAAACAATGCCGCTACGTCTTTTGCTTGGCAAAATGTATTCAAAAGGCAAAACTATTGGCATCTGTGGCGATGGCGTCCAATAGTTAGAGTCAGGATTTGCCCATTTGAGTTCATCATAACCCGCTTCATATTTTATGCTCAGCTCTACAAAAGATTCACCTGATTCAGGATAAATCACTTCCGTATAGCCAATAACATCCGAGCCTTTTTCAGGTGCAGGGTACTGTCTTGCAGCCGCAGTGCTGAAAAGACCGATTGTAGCTAAAAGACACAATAAAGAAATTTTTTTCATAGCTTACATTCCAGCTTGAAGTTGCTCGTATTTTGCCATTAATTCATCTTGTGTTTCAGGGTTTGCAGGATCTTTGTTGATGCACTCAACAGGGCAAACTTCCATGCACTGTGGGACATCAAAGTGACCTACGCACTCTGTACATAATTTTGGGTCAATCACGTAAATTTCAGGACCCATTGAAATTGCTTCATTTGGACACTCAGGCTCGCAAACGTCGCAGTTAATGCATTCATCTGTTATCTCTAGGGACATAACTAATAACCTCTATTTCTATTTAAGACAACTATATATGAGTTTTACCGTTCATATATGGAATCAATACTTCAGGGATGCGTATAGTACCATCTTCTTCTTGATAGTTTTCCATTACTGCAACCAATGTTCTGCCAACTGCTAAACCAGAGCCATTTAATGTATGTAATAATTCAGGTTTGTTTGTTTCGCTATTACGGAAACGAGCCTGCATACGACGAGCTTGGAAGTCTAAGCAATTAGAGCATGATGAGATTTCTCTATACTTTTCTTGGCCAGGCAACCAAACTTCAATGTCATAAGTTTTTGTTGCACCAAAGCCCATATCGCCAGTGCATAATACGATTGTGCGGTAAGGTAGACCTAATTTTTCTAGAACTGTTTCAGCATGACGAGTCATTAATTCTAATTGATCAAAAGATTTAGAGGGATGAGTTAAATGAACCATCTCAACTTTTTCAAACTGATGCATACGAATTAAGCCGCGAGTATCTTTACCATAGCTACCAGCTTCAGATCTAAAGCAACCGCTGTGTGCGACAAAAGATAATGGTAATTCGCTTTCAGGAACGATTTCATCGCGTACTAAGTTAGTGACAGGAACTTCGGCTGTTGGAATTAAGTAATATTCATTTTCACCGGTTAATTTGAATAGATCTTCTTCAAATTTTGGTAACTGGCCCGTGCCACGAAGGCTGTCGCTATTCACAATCATTGGTACGTTTAATTCTGTATATCCATGTTCTTCAGTATGAAGATCAAGCATGAATTGTGCTAAGGCACGATGCAAACGAGCAACGCCTGCACGCAATACAGTAAAGCGAGAACCAGTGATTTTTACGCCAGCTTCAGAATCAATACCTTTATTTGTTGCACCTAAAGCAATGTGATCTTTTACTTCAAAGTTAAACTCACGAGGTGTGCCCCAGCGGCGAACTTCTACGTTGTCATCTTCGCTTTTGCCGAATGGTACAGATTCATCAGGTAAGTTTGGAATTGCAAGCAAGATTTGGTTGATTTCAGCCAATACAGAGCTTAATTCTTTTTCTAAAGATTCTAATTTAGAAGTGTTGTTGGATACTTCTTTTAAGATCTCATCAATGTTTTCGCCTTTTGCTTTTGCTTGGCCGATGCGTTTAGCATTGACATTGCGCAAGTTTTGAAGTTCTTGCACTTCAATTTGTAAACCCTTACGACGCTCATCTAATTTGATAAATTGATCTTTATCTAAATCATAACCGCGCGTTTGAAGGCGGTTTGCAACATCATCAAGATTGTGACGAAGTAGCTGTATATCTAACATTGATGGCCTCTATAATATATTGCTTAGGAAAAATACCGCCCATTATAACGAATAACAAAATGAATAACAAAAATGTGTGAAATTTGTGTGGCATCTCGAGTATGCTAATGAGCGATGCGAACAATTAATCAAGGTAAATGACATATGAGTACAGAGACGAAAAAGATAGATTACTTTCATCAAAAATATAATTTAACGATGCCGCATACGGACGTTGTAGCAGCCACAGAAATAATACAGCCTTGTAAAACTTTAGATTTAGGCTGTGGGCAAGGGCGCAACAGTCTGTTTTTAAGTGGTTTGGGTTTTGCTTTAACGTCTGTCGATGTGAATTCTAATAGTATTCATTTTTTGCAAGAGGTTATACGAGAAGAAAATATTACAAATATTGTAGCTTCAACTTATGACATTAACTCGGCTGATATTAAAGACAATTACGATTTCATTTATTCAACAGTTGTATTTATGTTTTTAAATGCTGATCGTGTTCCGCATATTATTCAGAATATGCAGGAGCAAACAAACGTAGGTGGCTATAACTTAATTGTTTCAGCGATGGATACAGAACAATATCCTTGTGACCAAGGTTTTTCATTCACATTTAAAGAACATGAGTTACAAAACTATTATAAAGATTGGGAGATCATCGCCTATAACGAAGAGGTAGGTGAGTTGCATAGATTGGATGCTAATGGCAATCGTGTGAAATTACAGTTTGCCACTATGTTGGCTAAGAAGGTCGGATAAGAAAAAGCTAAACTTAGGTTCAGCTTTTTATATTGATAATGGTTAGAGGAATTTGAAATGTGGAAGTTGCTTTGCATATTCTAATGTTTTTAAGCGTGTTTCTTGATTATGAATGCCACAAGTAACAATCAATTCATCAGGTTCATATGTTGATAAAAACTCATCGATTTTCGGCGTAACAGATTCTACGGTGCCGATAAAAGAGCATGATAATGCATGGCTTGTAGATTTTTTCTCTTCAGGCGACCACCAAGCATCTATGTTTTCGATAGGTTTTGGTGTTAATCCGATGTGATTACGTCTCAAATTGGTGAAGCTTTGTTGTTTAGATGTGAAATGGTATTCAGCATTTTCAACAGACTCACTCAATACTAAGTTAGCGGCAATACTCACATAAGGTTTATCTAACTGCTCTGAAGGCTTGAATTGTTGGCGATAAATATCTACGGCATGCTTCAGCATTTGGGGTGCAAAATGAGATGCAAAAGCATAAGGTAAGCCTAAATGAGCGGCTAGCTGAGCACCAAATAAACTCGAGCCTAAAATCCATAGAGGAATTTGTGTGCCACGGCCAGGGAAAGCTTTGACGTTATCTTTTTCGTTGTTTGAGTTCAAATAATATTGAAGTTCCATAACATCTTGTGGGAATCGTTCAGAATCTTGATGGCTACGACGAAGTGCAGTTGCAGTTGTCATATCGCTACCTGGGGCTCTGCCTAAGCCTAAATCAATTCGATCAGGAAACAGTGTTGCCAAAGTCCCAAATTGCTCAGCGATGACTAAAGGTGAGTGATTAGGCAGCATAATACCGCCAGAGCCTAATCTGATTTTATTTGTATGATTGCCAATGTGGCATAAAAGTACAGATGTAGCGGCGCTCGCAATACTAGGCATATTGTGATGTTCAGCAAGCCAAAAGCGTTTAAAACCTACTTTTTCTGCTTTTTGCGCGAGCTCAGTACTGTTCTTGATCGCAGTGGCAATCGATAGACCTTCGCCGACAGGTACGAGGTCTAATAATGAAATCGGTATTTTCATCAGAAGCTCCTTTTAATAATCCATTCGTTAAGCATAGTAGTTATTTAAGTGTATTTGAATTGTGATTAAAGATTATGCGTGAAAATAATAATGAATAAGCTGGCGGATTGTAGATAAAGGTATAAAAAAAAGCGCGCCATCAGCACGCTTTTGTCATTTGTGAGTAATTTACACGCATGTAAATGTGATTCTAGCTACGCCATTTTGCAAATGTGAGCTTAATTTTGTGTCGATGACTTTAACGTTTTTGTCTTGTTCTTTACAGAATTTTGTTGCGTTTAATAGTGCATAACCTTCAGCGCCTGTTTTTCTTCCAGCAGCAGGAGCAGCTTCAACAGCAGCTACATAATTGCCATCTTCTAATTCTTGAATGTTTGCATTAAATGTTAAACCAATGCCTCTAAATGCTGTGTGATCATTTTGAACTGCACAACCCGTGATTAAAAATAATGTTGATAATGTTAATGCAGTGATTTTCTTTTTCATTAGATAATCCTATGTCTTACGTTTTGAAAAATATTATTGTAAAGGATTTTATATAATCTTGTAATTTATCTCGGAAAATAGTCTAGAAGATGTAAATCTCAGCATGCATTATTGGGATTCCATCATAAAAATGATAAGATAGCTGTTTTGCTTTTCTTTAAGATATAAGTGTATTTATGGACTTTCCTAAACATTTTGGTGTAATTATCGTCGGTGGCGGACACGCAGGTACAGAAGCAGCTATGGCTTCTGCAAGATTGGGTGTGCCCACGTTATTGTTAACTCATAATATTGAGACCATTGGGCAGATGAGTTGTAATCCTGCAATTGGTGGTATTGGTAAGGGGCAGATCGTCAAAGAGATCGATGCACTTGGCGGTTTGATGGCTAAAGCGACAGATTTAGGCGGCATTCAGTTTCGCATATTGAATGCATCGAAAGGTCCTGCTGTTCGTTCATCACGCGCACAAGCTGACCGTGCTTTGTATCGTGCTGCTGTCCGTAAATATGTTGAAGAGCAAGAGAATCTTTATATATTCCAACAAGCGGCTGATGATTTTATTATCGAAGGCGATAAAATCACAGGCGTTGTCACGCAATCAGGCATTCGCTTTACAGGGCACTCTGTTGTATTAACAGCGGGAACTTTCTTGTCAGGCTTGATTCATGTGGGCATGTCAAATTATGAAGGTGGTCGTATGGGTGATCCTCCTTCAAATACATTGGCACAAAAATTACGTGAATTGCCTTTGAATATTCACCGTTTGAAAACAGGGACACCACCAAGAATTGATGGTCGTACAATTGATTTTTCAGGCATGGAAGAGCAAAAAGGAGATGATCCTGTTCCGTATTTTTCTTATTTAAGAGAAAGATTACCTCATCCACAACAAACATCTTGCTGGACAACATACACGAATGAAAAAACTCATGATATTATTCGCGGTGGTTTAGATCGTTCTCCTATGTATGCAGGTGTAATTGAAGGCATTGGCCCAAGATATTGTCCATCTGTTGAAGATAAAATCATGCGTTTTGCGGATAAAGATCGCCACCATGTATTTTTAGAGCCTGAAGGCTTAACAACTTATGAATATTATCCAAATGGTATTTCAACAAGCTTACCATTCGATGTGCAAATTAATTTGGTGCACAGCATTGCAGGGTTAGAGAATGCGCATATTACTAGACCTGGTTATGCGATTGAGTATGATTTCTTTGATCCACGTGACTTGAAATTTACTCTAGAAACTAAGGCGATTGAGAATTTATACTTCGCAGGTCAAATTAATGGAACAACAGGCTACGAAGAAGCTGCTGCCCAAGGTTTGATAGCAGGTTTAAATGCAGCTCGTAAATTCTTGGGTAAAGAAGAATGGTATCCGTTGCGTCATGAATCATACATTGGCGTAATGCTAGATGATTTGATCACTCAAGGTGTTCAAGAACCTTATCGTATGTTTACATCTCGTTCAGAGTATCGTTTGATTTTGCGTGAAGATAATGCTGATGAGCGTTTGACACCAATCGGTTATGAGCTTGGCTTGGTGGGTGAAGAGCAGTGGCAGCATTATTTACAGAAAAATGAAGATCGTATTACGGCTGAAAATCGTTTACGCGATTGGATGGTTTCTGTTGAATCTGAGCAAGGCAAGCAATTACAAGAAGAGACGAAAGTTGTGATGCCTCATAATATGCGCGCATTAACACTTTTGAAGCGTCCTGAAATTACATTTGAAGCATTAGAAGTGTTGCCAGAAGCACCGCAGTTTGATGATTTATCTCGTGTGGCGATTGAAGAAGTTGTGATTCAAACTAAATACGAAGGCTACATTCAGCGCGGAATAGAAGAAATTGCACGTAATAAGAAATTTGAAGAGGCAAAATTACCTGAAAATGTTGATTATTCATCCATTAAAGGTTTGTCTAGAGAGCAATGTGAAAAATTGACTCGTCAAAAGCCTGAAACAATAGGGCAAGCATCGCGCATTCAAGGTGTAACACCTGCTGCGATCTCGCTATTATTGGTGCTTTTACGTAAAGGACTCATCCCAACAATTAAGGAGTAATGATGAACAAATACCTTAAGTATGGTTGGCTGGCAATTGTTGTGATTATTCCAGTTTTCCTGAACTTTTCTAAAACAGAGCAGGATATTTTTACTGTGATGACATCTTCTAGTTTAGAAGGTGTTCAAGCAGAAATTGATAAAAAACCTACATTATTAAATACTCAAGATCAAAATGGTTTTACCATGTATGACTATGCAGTATTGAATAATGATCCAGATGTTAAGTTTTGGGTTCAATCTCAAAAGATATCATCTGGCGTATCTCAATCAATGATTGAGCGAGTGCGTTTGTGGTTTTTGTTACTGGGAATTCCAGTTGCTTCAGAAAATTTTAACTTAACAGGTATTTATGATCGTGGTTTGCAAGAAGCGATTGTGAACTATCAAACCACGAGAGGTTTATCAAAACAGCCTCAAATTACGCCAGATTGGTATAGTCATTTAGAAGAAGATGGTATCCGTCTTCTTCAAGAGCTTCTATTTGATGCGGACTCTGAAAAGATTACAGGTGCATGGAATGATGAATCAACCGCTGCATTAAAGGCATTCCAAAAATCTGAAGGTTTACCAGAAACAGGCCATCTATCTTTAGCTGATATCGTTGCGCTGAAAAAAGCTTACGCTAATACCATTTCTGAAAACGAAGTCATTCCTGTGGCAGCAGGCACGATTATTGATGATGAAAAAACTATTGAAATCAATGAACCGATCGTTGCCGAAGAAGTTGCTACTGCAGAAGAAATTGAGATTTTACCAGAATCAGAAGCAGAGAAAGAGGCATTGCCAGATGTAGAAGAAGCCGCTGTAGTGGATGAAATTCAGGAAAATTCTGAAATAGAAGCTGAAGCTATTGAAGAGACTGCTACTGAAGAAATAGTAAATACCGATTCAGAATCTATGACAGCGGGCTTCTTAATTGATAGCAATGCATCAGCAGGTAAGTTGCTCAATCTTCAAGTTTGGCTAACATTGGCAGGTTTTCCTGCAGGTACTTTAGATGGGCAAATGGGGCCATCGACTCGTCAAGCGATTAAAGATTTTGAGTCTTCTATTGGATTAAAGCCAACAGGCGTGATGAGTGCTAAGTGGGAAACGCCACTAGAAAAAGTTGTATGGAAAAAAGTACAAGAAAAATTAAAACAGTTGGAGTTGTATGATCAGGCAGTTGATGGAATTGCAGGGAAAAGTACTGTCGATGCATTGAAAGCTTATGAGGAAAGCTCTGGCTTAAAACCAACAGGTGCTTTATTGCCTGAAACATTGAGTATGTTGTTTAACGAAGGTCAGATGATTAATGATGGCTCAATGGATGAGGTGGTTACGGAAAATATTGATCATACAGAAGAAGATGGCATTATCGAAGAAGAAGGTGGTGATGAAGGTATCATTACTGATACGGAAACAACTTCAGAAGAGCAAGATGCAGAAGAAGTAGCCAATACATTGGCAGGCTTTAATCCAGAAGGTATTGAAGATACTGTAATGTTGCAATTGATGTTGGCAACATTGGGCAATTTCACAGGAGAAGTGAATGGTAATAATAGCCCTGAGTTAACGGAAGCAATTAAAACATTCCAAGCGGATAATAATTTAAGTGCTGATGGTAAAGCGGGTCGCCAGACAATGACTGTGATGAATAAGCAAGTGATCACTAAAATTCAGCAATATTTAAATGATAAAGATCTTTTGGAAGATAAGCCTACGGGCACTTTAGGACCAAAAACTCGTAAAATTTTAATCGATTTACGTAAACAGCATAAATTACCGGAAGTTGATCCCACTCAGTTAGATATCGGTACTTTATTAATAGTATTAGGTGATGCTAATAAAGAAGATTATGTGAAAACATATCTGGATGTACTTGAGCAGCAACGTATTCAAAAAGAGAAGATACAATCTACGCAAGAGTATTTGACGGCATTGGGATATTTCAATGGCAAAATCGATGGCCTGCAAGGTAAATCAACAAATGATGCACTTTTGAAGTTTAAAAAAGACAATAAAATGACCGAGAATGAAGAGTTAACAGACGCTTTATTCAAAGAATTTGAAAAAGAGACAGTGAAGAAAATTCAAGGTGATTTGGCGAAATTGGGCTATAAGTTAAAAGCTGACGGCATGATGGGACCTACGACTAAAAAGACCATTGAAACATTCCAAAAGCGCTACAGCCATAAAGTGACGGGTGATGCAAATTTAGAAACATTACATCAGGTAAATGCACGAGTGGTAGCAAATAGTCGCAGAGCACCTGCAGCAACGCCTGCTAGTACTAATACTGCATCAAATGTTGCAAATGATCAGCCTGTGAGAGGCGTAATGCCGAAAATGGGCGCAAAAGGCGCACAGCCTGATAATATTTTGACATCGCCACCACAAGCGATCGCGGGCAGAATGACAATGATCCACAACAGTAAAGGTGCTTTGGCCGGTTGTAAGGTGAATAACATCAGTATCTCAGCAGCAATGTGTGGCAGTGCGAAGAATAATCAGCAATGTCGAATTGTTTACAGAAAAGGACGTGTTTTATCTGTTTCATGTAAAGGATAAAAATTGTTTCGTTAAAAATAAAAACCTGACTTATTGAGTCAGGTTTTTTTATATTAATAATTATTAAATAAGAATTGTTAGAAGAACCCAGCTGGAGTTTCTGAGTAATTGACTAAAAGGTTTTTAGTTTGTTGGTAATGATCCAAAATCATCTTGTGGGTTTCTCTGCCAAAGCCTGACATTTTGTATCCACCAAATGCAGCATGAGCAGGATATTGATGGTAGCAGTTTGTCCAAACTCGGCCCGCTTGAATTCCACGCCCCATTCTATAGGCAATGTTTCCATTACGGCTCCAAACGCCCGCTCCTAATCCATAAACAGTATCGTTGGCGATGGCTAAAGCTTCTTCTTCATCTTTAAAGGTTGTGACGGCTAATACAGGTCCGAAAATCTCTTCTTGGAAAATACGCATATCATTTGTGCCTTTAAAGATGGTTGGCTCTATATAGAAGCCATTGTTTAAATCACCTTCTAAAATTGCTCGATTACCACCTGTTAAAAGCTCAGCACCTTCATCTTTACCAATTTGGATGTATTTCATGATGGTATCCACTTGTTGCTGAGATACTTGCGCGCCCATCATCGTCGCACGATCCATAGGGTTGCCTTGTTTGATTGCTTTAACGCGTTTTATAGCTTTATCAATGAACTCTTCATAGATGGACTCTTGAATCAGTACGCGGCTAGGGCATGTACAAATTTCGCCTTGATTCAGTGCGAACATCGCGAAGCCTTCTAATGCTTTATCCAAATAACCATCATTTTTATCGATGACATCTTCAAAGAAAACATTTGGAGATTTACCACCTAATTCTAATGTCACAGGAATCACATTTTCAGCAGCGCAACGCATGATGGTTTGACCAACTTCCGTTGAGCCCGTAAAACCAATTTTTGAGATGCGAGGAGAGCTTGCTAGATGCTCACCGATGACAGAGCCAGATCCATTAACGATATTTAAAATGCCTGGTGGTAGAATGTCTTGCACGAGTTCTGCAAGGATGAGAATGGACATGGGAGTGAATTTTGCAGGTTTTAATACAATGCTATTCCCAGCGGCTAAGGCAGGAGCGATTTTCCATGTTGCCATTAAAATAGGGAAGTTCCATGGAATAATTTGCCCGACAACTCCAATGGGTTCATGGAAATGATAAGCAACGGTATTTTCATCTATTTGACTGAGTGCGCCTTCTTGTGCGCGAATACATCCTGCAAAATATCTAAAGTGATCAATGGCTAATGGAATATCGGCAGCCAACGTTTCTCTTATTGCTTTACCATTGTCCCAAGTTTCGACAGACGCAATTAGCTCTAAGTTTGCTTCGAGTCGGTCGGCAACTCTATTTAAAATATTAGCCCGTTCAGCAGGGGAAGTTTTACCCCATGTTTTTTGTGCTTTATGTGCGGCATCTAGCGCTAATTCGACATCATCGATGGATGACAATGGCACTTCGCAAATCGCTTGGCCTGTGATGGGTGTAATGTTCTCAAAATAATCACCTTTAATGGGGGGTATCCATTGACCGCCGATAAAGTTTTCGTATCTTTTCTTCAATTGAACCGGGAAACCGTATGAATCAGGTGAAATCTTTAGCATAACTATATCCTCACTTGAATTTATAAGAAAAGCACTCTGAAAAATCTTAGGTGCGCATTAAGTTTATAATATCTTTATGTAATTAAAAGGAATTGTCAGGATAAATTTATTTATCGACTAAATATATGCGTAATGAATAAGCAGTAAAAATTTAACCATGTTAGAATGAGCGCCCGATTTTAATGAGGAATAGCTCTATGGATCAATTACCAAAAATGAGATGGCGTGCGCGTAGAGGAATGCGTGAAATGGATCGCTTATTTGATCAGTATTTAGATAACTATTATCCAACTGCTTCCGCAGAAGAAAAATTATTGTTGGGTGAATTGTTGGAAATGCAAGACCCTGAATTATTTGATTTATTGCTCCTTAAAATAGAGCCAAAATCAGAAGCACAAGAGAGATTGATTCGTAAGATTAATCCACATTTATAGAAATACTTATTTTTTAAAAATAGTATTTTAAATCAACTTTTGTTGCTTAATTTATATACAATATCCCTCCGGAGTTTTTTTAAGAACTTTACTTGACTTCTTTTAAAATTCCGATAGTATTCATTGCCTTTTTATTAGACACTTTACAGGAGTTGCATCGTGAAGGAATGGTTTGAGCTCACTCTAAAATCAGGACAATATTCTCCAGATGAATTAGATGAGGCGCTTCTCACAGCAGGAGCAATCGCTGTAACATATAGTGATGCTGAAGATAATCCAGTCTTAGAACCATTACCAGGTGAAACACCTTTATGGCCAGAAACCTTAGTGACAGGTTTATTTGAAAAGCCATGTGATGAAAAAGAAATTTTTACTTGTGTTGCTAGTGTCTTAGCGACAGAAGTTAATGCATTGCCTGTTATCAAAGAGAACCATCTACAAAATACCGATTGGGAACGTTCTTGGATGGATCACTACCATGCGATGAAATTTGGTGAAAATCTTTGGATTTGCCCAACGCATTTAGATCCACCTGAGCCTGGCTGTGCGACAGTTATGCTTGATCCAGGTTTGGCTTTTGGTACAGGTACGCACCCATCAACAGCACTTTGCTTAACATGGTTATCTAACCATGCGGATGAAGTTAAAGGACATACAGTAGTTGATTATGGCTGTGGTTCAGGTGTGTTAGGTATTGCTGCACGCGTATTAGGCGCTTCACGTTGTGATGCTACTGACATCGATCCTCAAGCAATCAAAGCAACATTTGAAAATGCTGACCGCAATAATGTCACTATTAATTGTTGTTTATCTAATGAATTTGCAGCTGAGCCTGTAGATTTAGTGATGGCAAACATCTTGGCATTGCCATTGACGGCATTGGCTGAAAGATTAGCTTCACTAGCGAAGCCTAATGCAAACATTATCTTAGCGGGCATTTTAATCTCTGACATTGATATGATTAAAGAAGCGTATGCGCCTTGGTTTGATTTTGTTGAGCCTTTTAATACGATTGATGGCTGGGCATTAGTGCATGGAATTAAACGTGCATGAAAATAGGCGATATTTCGTTAAATAACTCTTTTATTATGGCACCGATGGCAGGAATCACAGATCTGCCATTTCGTAAGCTTTGCCGTGCACAAGGAGCAGGGCTAGCTGTGTCTGAAATGGTGAATGCACAAGAAAACTTGTGGGATACCGATAAGAGTAAAAATCGCGTTGTATTAGATGGTGAAACAGGCCCGATTTCTATTCAGATTTTGGGCACAGAGCCTGAAGATATGGCGAATGCAGCACAATATAATGTTGGTTTAGGCGCTGATATTATTGACATCAATATGGGTTGTCCTGCGAAGAAAGTTTGTAAAAAAGCAGCGGGATCAGCGTTGATGCGTGATGAAGCATTGGTGCGAGATATATTATCAGCAGTTGTGAATGCTGTTGATGTGCCTGTGACATTGAAAATTCGCACAGGCTGGGATCACGAAAACAAAAATGCACTCAATATCGCGAAAATCGCAGAAAAAGAGGGCATTCAAATGCTAACGATTCATGGTAGAACGAGACAAGATGGTTTTTCAGGAGAAGCTGAATACGAAACCATTCGTACTATCAAATCACAAATATCTATTCCAGTGATTGCCAATGGTGATATCACGAGCGTCGAAAAAGCTCGTCAAGTATTAGACATCACTAAAGCAGATGGCCTAATGATTGGCCGTGGTGCTTTTGGCAATCCTTGGATTTTCCGTTCTTTAATGGAAGACAACTTATATCAGCCATCGACGGATGAAATATTCGAGGTGATTAATACTCATCTTGATGGTTTATATGATCTTTATGGCGATGAGAAAGGCGTTCGAGTCGCACGTAAACATTTGTTGTGGTACTCATCTTGGTTTGACAATGCAAAAGATTGGCGAACTACTTTAATGACTGCTAGATGCAGGGATGAGCAATACCATATTTTAACGTCGTTAATTAACAATCAACCGATTGTTGCGTAATTTATTTTAGGAGTAACAAAGAATGATCGCACAACGCAGAATCAAAAGTCATATCCCATTGCGTGAGTCTGTAAAAACCGCTTTGAATGAGATTTCTCTGCAATTAGAAGGTAAATATCCAGCTAATTTATATCGTTTAGTATTATCGGAAGTTGAGCGTCCATTATTTGAAAAAGTATTAGAGTACACAAATGGTAATCAGTCTAAAGCATCTGAAATTTTAGGCATTACTCGCTCAACTTTGAAAAAGAAATTGGATTATTATGACATCGATGCAAAATCGATTGGCTAATTAATAACCCATAAAGGAATCTTTACAATGGCATTTGAAAAAATCATCGAAAACAATAGAGCTTGGGCTGCTAAAGTCAAAGAAGAATCTCCTGGTTTTTTCGAATCTTTAGTGGATCAGCAAACTCCAGAATTTTTATGGATTGGTTGCTCTGATTCTCGTGTACCTGCAAATCAAATTGCAGGCATTGCACCGGGTGAAGTTTTTGTTCATCGCAATATTGCAAATGTTGTGGTGCACAGTGACTTTAACTGTTTATCAGTGATTCAATTTGCCATTGATATCTTAAAAGTTAAGCATGTTCTAGTCGTTGGCCACTATGGTTGCTCAGGTGTTAAAGCAGCTTTAGAAGGTAAGCGTGTAGGATTGGCGGACAATTGGTTATTGCATGTGCGTAATGTATTTGAAGAGCACTCTTTGTATTTATGTGAAGATGTGACTTCGCGCCATGATCGTTTGTGTGAATTGAATGCAATCGAGCAAGCGTATAACATTACGCAAACTACGATCGTGCAAGATGCGTGGGAGCGTGGACAACGTTTTACCGTGCATGGCTGTATCTATGGTTTGGCGGATGGTCATTTGAATGATTTAAATTTTCATGTGAGCCGTCCTGAGCAAGTTGAAGAAGCTTATCAACATGCGGTAACATTGATTCATGCAAAATGCCGTTAAATAACTAAATTGAGGAATATTATGAAGGCAAATGAAGTTAAAAAACATACAGTTTTAGCGCACAACGGATTATATTATGTGGTTCGTGAGGTGGAAAAATCAGCACCAACAGCGCGTGGTGGTAATACAACTTACCGCATTCAGATGTTTTCTATTCCTGATGGACACAAAGTAGATTTATCTTTGCGTGCGGATGATGATTTAGAAGCGGTGGATTTAAGCAAACGTGAAGCAACTTTCTCTTATATGGATGGAGAAGACTATGTATTCATGGATGTTGAAGATTATACGCAGTACATTTTGTCATCTAAAATTGTGGATGAAATGAAAGGTTACATCGTAGAAGGCGTAGAAGGTTATTACGTTTCTTTGATTGATGATCAACCAATTGCATTAGCACCACCGCAAAGCATTGTTTTGGAAATTGTAGACACTGCTCCTGAGTTAAAAGGTGGGAGTGCAACAAAACGTACGAAGCCAGCTCGTTTATCAACAGGTATCGATGTTCAAGTGCCTGATTATATCGAGAATGGTACAAAAATTCGTGTGAATACTGAAACTGGCGAATTTATGGGTAGAGAGTAATTTCTCTGCCAACACAAAAGCAGGCTTATGGATCAATCATAAGCCTTTTTTATAGAGAATAAATTAATGAGAGTTTTAATCGTTTCTATATTATCAGTAGCTTTAGCAGGTTGTGTGACTGCAAGAACGCCTGATCGCATTGTTTTTGATCGTGATGGTACGGTAACTATTGATAGTAATTCAGGCCACGGCAATGGGCGATTCTGTCCACCTGGACAAGCTAAGAAAGGTAATTGCTAAGATAAGAAAAAAGGCTGATTTCTCAGCCTTTTTATATTTATAGATTATTTATTCTAATTCAAAAAACTCAGCGATCGCATCAATCACACCATGTTGTAACTCTATTGCATATTGCAAATCAAAATCTACATCATAGTTGTCACCTTGCATGTCGATATTGTTTTCATCACAGAACTGCTGTAAGACATTATCATCTTCAAGTACGACGGTTAGCACATCTTCTTTAGTGTGAATATCGCTATCCCAATCCTCTCTGACTAAGCCTTGAAGTTGCTGGCTTAACTTGATTGCAAAATGTTGAGCAAGCTCACTATTGTCTAAAGCAAACTCATCGATTTCATCTTGTGCATTATCTATATAGTTCATATTAGTTCTCTATATTACAAATGTTGTTGCTGACGTTTTGGTGTTGCAGTTTTAGCTTCACGATTTTTAAATCGATCTTCAAAGCCTTCAGGTTTATCACCCAAATATCTTGGCCAGCCTTGTAAGCCAATGCGCATGAAGTCTTGTCCCATAATTTCTTGAACTTCAGTGAGCGGTAACTGCTTACTTTCTGTTAAGTAATTGAAAACTTCAGCGAATAGCTTATCCAATGGAATACTATGAGTTCTCTTAAATTTACCCACTAAATACTGTGAAATATCCCATAGTGTTTCAAAGGCTTTATCAGCAAATAACAAAGGCAATGTTTGGCTAAAACGACCTGAGTTTGCAATGAGATCCCAGAATTTTGCGGCATGTTTCATCTGATTTAACGTCGTGAAATCCATGTCTTTGTTTTGATAAACGCTGTATGGCGCTTCAGGACTATAGCGATAATCAAACTCTTGAGTATGGCGAGCAATCGGTGTGCCTTTTAGGCGTTTTAATATGCCTAATTGGATTTCTTGTGGCTCCCACGACCAAAGCTCATTAAAGCCCTCTGCAAATTTTTCTAGATCTTCAGCTGGCAAGCCCGCGATTAAATCTACGTGTAGATGAACGGTTGTGTGCTTAGATAACCAAGAAATATTATCTTTAGCTTTGACTAGATCTGTTCTACGAGAGATTAATTTCTGTGTTTCAGGATTCAAAGTTTGGATCCCAATTTCAAACTGTAAGCTGCCTGATGGGAATTTTAGAATCAACTCTTTTAGTTCATCTGATAGATAATCAGGCACTAATTCAAAATGCAAGAATAGGGATTCTTCAGGATTTTCAGCCAATTTATCTAAGAAGAAGTTTAAAATCGTAACGGTAAAATCACGTTTGAGATTAAAAGTACGATCGATAAATTTATACTGACGCAATCCACGCTGATATAAACGGTCCATTGCAGCAAGGAAGTCATCTAATGGGAATGTCCATGCTGTTTTGTCTAAGCTTGATAAACAGAATTCGCATTTAAAAGGGCAGCCACGAGAGGCTTCCACATAAACGGTACGATGTTTAATGTCGAAGTCAGTGTAGTAATCATACGGTAACTTGATGTGTTCTAATTTAGGTTGTATACCTGTGATGACTTTTTCAGAAGGTGGATTACCTGCCAAAATATCACGGCACAACTCATAAGCACTGATGTCGCCCCAGCCAGTAATGAGATAGTCAGAAGTGTTGAAAATTGGTGTGTCATTGTATTCATATGAAACTTCAGGGCCACCAATCACGATGATTAACTCAGGCATCAATGCTTTTAATTCACGAATGAGCTTAGTTGTTTCGTTGATGTTCCAAATATAAACGCCCAAAAGCATGATCTTTGGCTGTTTTTCATAAACAGTCGTGAGAATTTCTTCAGTGTCTTGCTGAATTGTAAACTCACAAATTTCCGCTTGAGATTGAACTTCCGGTTCCATATTTGCATACAAATAGCGGCAAGCCAAAGATGCATGTGAAAATCGGGCATTTAAAGTACTGATTAAAATATTCATTGTGGTTATATCACCAATGTATCTTGCATTGAGTACAAACCTGCAGGTTTAGCATGTAACCAGCGAGCGGCATACACAGCACCATCTGCAAATAATGTACGATCTTTTGCTTTGTGTGTAATTTCGATTTGTTCTTTGAGTGTTGCGAAAATCACAGTGTGATCTCCCACAACGCTACCGCCACGCAATGTTGCAAAGCCAATTTCACCAGCTTCACGTTCGCGGTTCATATCATGACGATCATAAACAGCCACTTTATCAAAATCCTCACCCATCGCATTCGCCACAACTTTACCTAATTGAAGCGCTGTGCCTGATGGTGCATCTTTTTTGAAACGGTGATGCATTTCTAGAATTTCAATGTCAGCTTGTTTCCCTAGAACTTTAGCGGTTTGTTCTAATAGTGCATACAGAAGATTGACACCTAAACTCATGTTTGGCGCTTGTAAAATAGCTGTTTCTTTTGAGTATTCTTTAACTTTTTCTAAGTCTTCATTAGAAAGGCCAGTTGTACCAATCACAACAGGTACATGAGCATTGGCAATAATGCCGATGTTTTGCATCGTTGCTTCTGGCAATGTGAAATCGATATAAACGTCAACATCATTGGTCGTTGCAGCTAGATCGTCTGTAATCAATACATTTAATGAATCACTGTGTAACAAAGCAGTACCTGCATCTTTGCCAAGATTTGCACTACCTTTATGAGTAATCGCAGCACCTAATGTCATATCATTTGCATCTGCCACTAATTGCAAAATATTCGTACCCATTCTGCCTTCGACGCCAATAATGCCAATTCGAATCATGATCTAAGCCTCTAAAATAAAATGGTTTATTATAGCGAGAAAGCACGTAAAAGTATTGTTTATCTCTGATAACAAAAGGTGTGTAAAAGGCTCTCATATAAAAATATTAAAAATGTATTTGACAAATCATTATCAAATGATAATAATTCTCATACGTTAATTAGTCATGAATGATAAATAGTGTGAATTAAGAAGGTTTAAAAAATAGTGTTGATCAATCGTTTTATCAGACATTAGTTCTAGATAAAGCTGCGCTAGAAGCGACAGTGGTGTTAGAATTCATCCATACTTAGAAAATGGATAAACCATATCAATCACCACCGTATTGATTACGCTTTTTAATACAAAAAATTAAGGACACACAATGGAAACAAGCAGCATTGGCTTTACGCATTTTATTGCGCAGTCAGATCTATTAAGTAAATCTTTATTAGCAATATTGGTTTTAATGTCATTAATCTCTTGGAGCATTATTGTCATTAAGTTTTTTGAAGGAATGATGCGTAAACAAAAAACTTCTCGTTTTTTTGCAGCGTTTAGACAAGCAAAAACGATCAAAGAAGTTTCAGATATTGCAAATAATATTAAAGGTTTAGATTATTCGATATTGGCACGCAAGGGTGTGGACGCCATACAGTTTTATAGAGAGAGTAGAGAAACACCATTATTGGAATCAACCTCTTTTACAGATTTTTTAACAGTGACACTCAGAACCACATTAGATGAGATACAAATGACACGTGAAAATGGTTTATCGGTATTGGCAACCATTGCAGCTACAGCACCTTTTGTTGGTTTATTTGGCACTGTTTGGGGAATTTATCACGCATTGATAACGATCAGTGCAACAGGCGCAGGTACGATTGATAAAGTTGCAGGTCCTGTCGGTGAAGCATTGATTATGACGGGGATTGGTTTAGCTGTCGCAATTCCTGCGGTGATGGCATATAACTGGCTAACTCGTAGAAATAGAGTGGCTTTAGGGCGATTGGATACTTTTGCATTTGAATTAATCACAGTGCTTGGCGGCACACAAAAGCGCTAAGGAGTTTTAATATGGCATTGGGTAGGATTCGTGAGAATGCACATACAGAAAATGCAGAGATCAATATGGTGCCGTTGATTGATGTCATGTTGGTTTTATTGGTTATTTTCATCATTACAGCGCCAATGGTTACGCAGTCAGTCAATTTATCGTTGCCTAAAACATCAGATATTGATGTTGTTGAAACAGCCAAAACTCAACCACAAATTATTGAGATCACCAAAGATGGTGAAATTTTATTGAATCAAACAACTGTTGCAATGGATTCTCTGCACATTGAATTGAGTGAAATGAAAAAGACTTTAGACAATGAGCAACCAGTCATTCAGCTAAATATCGATGAGAGTATTCCGTATGATACTGTCGCCAAGACATTGATTGAGATTAAAAAAGCCGGGCTTTCAAAGATCGGTTTTACGACAACGCTTCAAGAGTGATTTTAATCTTTAATCAGTATAGCTCCCTGCACTTTGAGAGTTCCTCGGAACTCTCTTTTTTTATTCTTTTTTATTAACATAATCACTCAGATATTGTTTATAATTATTAGCTTTTACGATTAAATATTAGTTTTTATAAATAAAGGAAAAATCATGAATGCATATCGTTTGACAATGTCATGTCCTGACGGTGTTGGAATTGTTGCGGGAATCAGTGGATTCATAGCAGAACATGGCGGTTGGATCACAGAAGCTAACCATCATTCAGATTTTAACAGTGGCTATTTTTTCATGCGTCATGAGATTCAAGCGCATTCATTGCCATTTGGTTTAGAAGAATTTAAAGAACGATTTGCACCGATTGCAGATAAGTTCTCGATGAAATGGAAAATTACAGATACTGCCGTGAAAAAACGCGTGGTATTGATGGCAAGTAAAGATTCTCATTGTTTGGTGGATTTATTGTCCCGTTGGCACACTAAAGAGTTGGATTGTGACATTGTTGCTGTGATTTCTAATCATGATGATTTAAGAAGCTTAGTTGAATGGTATAACGTGCCTTATTACCATGTGCCAGTTGATCCATTGAATAAAACAGAAAGTTTTAATAAAGTGAATGGCTTAATTGAAGAGCTGAGTGCAGATACTATTGTGTTGGCGCGTTATATGCAGATCATTCCACCTGATTTATGTGATCGTTATAAGCATCAAATCATTAATATTCATCACAGTTTCTTACCTTCATTTGTGGGTGCAAGACCTTATCATCAAGCAGCACAGCGTGGTGTTAAATTGATTGGTGCTACTTGCCATTATGTAACACAAGACTTGGATGCGGGTCCGATTATTGAGCAAGATGTGACAAGAATTACGCATGCAGACAATGTGCAAGATATGATTCGTTTAGGACGTGATATTGAGCGCGTGGTATTGGCGAGAGGCTTACGTCATCATATTGAAGATCGTGTTTTAGTTCATGGTAATCATACGGTTGTATTTTAATTTTGAATCCCGCGAAAGCGGGATTTTTACTATGGGTTTAATGCATTTAATTTAATGAAAGCTATGGCTGTGATTTGATAAAATCAAATGCAGAAGTAATCAATTTCAAACCGGGAGGTAAATTCATAATGGAACGTGCAGTTTTTGCTGGTGGATGTTTTTGGGGCATGCAAGATCTTATTCGTAAATTACCTGGCGTTGCAAGTACACGCGTTGGTTATACAGGTGGTGACGTTGTTAATGCGACTTATCGTAATCACGGTACACACGCTGAAGCCATCGAAATTATTTTTGATCCAAATGTTATAAGTTACCGAAAACTATTGGAGTTCTTTTTCCAAATACATGATCCATCAACTTTGAATCGTCAAGGCAATGATATTGGAACAAGCTATCGTTCAGCCATATTTTATACATCTGATGAGCAATTAGAGATGGCTGAAAAAACTATACGAGATGTAGATGCATCAGGCATTTGGCCAGGGAAAGTACAAACTGAAGTGAGTCCTGCGGGTGATTTTTGGGAAGCGGAACCTGAGCATCAAGATTACTTAGAGCATTATCCTACAGGCTATACATGCCACTTTGTAAGACCCAATTGGGTTTTACCCAATAGTGAAAAATAGTTAATCTATTTGAATAAAAAAGCGAGTGATCAATCACTCGCTTTTTTGTAGATAATTAATTTTATTTTGTTTCAGGTTCGGCTTTACTATTTTTTTCAACCACAAAATATTTATAAGCAAATAATGCGACAAGCATTAAGTAGCCATAAACGTATGGCAATAGTGCTTCTTGAGCAAGCCCCATAGTTTTTGTATGAATCACGCCCACAAATGTTAATAGAGCTGCAATGATACAAGTGATGGCACCATTTTTAGATTCATCACGAATACAGAAAATTGCGATACAGCCCCAGATCATACTGATCAATGGTGCACCATTACCGAGATGATATAAGCCTTGATAATAAACGCCTTTTTCTATCAGCGTTGTGATACCAACAGCAGCTGCAGAAGTACCAGCAGCACCTAAAGTAGTATCTAACATGCTGACTGCCCAGTTTGCGATCCAAGGGAATAAACAAACAAAGATAACTGGCACTTCGACTCTAGGAGTTTCACGCACAGATTGATTAGCAGTCACGATACCGATATAGACAAGGATAGGTACAACAGCCGCGATAGGAATAATGGCTAAAAGTAATGAGCCTAATCCAAATAGCGTAACGATGAACATAGTAACGCCTGAGCCAACGGTATAACCGATTCCCGCACCCAATGATTTCCAACCTGCATGGCCTACATAAACAGTGACAGGGAAAGGATTCCCTAAGAAGCAACCTAGCATAGATGAAAAACCATTGCCCAGCATTACATTGCGAGTTTTATAGCTATCACCTGCCGCATCAGCACTTTCGATATTTTCTAAGTCAAAGATGTAGTTCGCTAAACCCAATGGAATTGCAGAAGCTAGATAAGGCAGTGCGTGTGGCAAGCCTTGGAAGAAATCTTGAATATGAATGCCAGGAGGATTGAAACCTAAATATTGCAGTGATTTTTCAATTTCTTCAACGCTTTGGAAACCAAAAGCCCAAGCTAACAATGTACCTACCGCAAGTAATAAAAATCCTGTAGGGATTTTTTTAAGAATAGGTGTTTTACCAAACCAGTTCATGAAAATAATGCCCAATACAACGAAAGCAACCGTTGGAGCTTCAAATGATTGCAACAGAGGGTTCATTGCTAATAATAAAAGACCCAAACCGCCCAAACATGCTAGTAATACTGTTCTAGGAATCAACTTGCGAAGAAAATCCCCTAAAAAAGCACCTACAACTAAGATCAGTGCTTCAAGGAAACACCAAACTAAACCGATTTGAAGTGCAAACATTTCATTGCCTGTGGTTTTATAAACAGGTAATAAAACTAAGAATGTCACAACAAAGATGGAAGGTGCGCTTGGTCCAGATGGTAAAGCAGTAACATCTGTGCGGCCGCTTTCTTTGGCTAGCTTAATGGCAAAGTATCCGTAGAATAAACTCGCAACACCAACGGCTAAACCAAATGAAGGTGCGATTGTGCCAAAGACAAATTCAGGCGCAAAACCAACGACTCCCGTTAATAAGATAATCATGGTGAGTAAGTTGGTGAGGTTGTTGGTTAATAAACCAAAATAAGCAGCCCAATCACCAGGTTTCCATAGAGTTTTTATATTCATAATTAATTCCTCTAAAATGTGAAAAAAAGAGGATTTTTATTTAAAATCCTCTCTCTTCATTGATTATTTGATTTTGTCTTCTAATGATAAAATTGCTTTTTCAAAACATTGCATTGGTGGATAAGTAATCCCAGCGCCAATCATGCCAACGCCTGCATCTTTATGGGCGATAGCCGTATTGATGACAGGTAATATATTGGTTTGAATCACTTTTCTTACATCAATGCCTGTCGCAATCCCTTGAAAGTTTAATAAGGGAATTGAAACATTGTTGTTTTCGGTTGTTGTTATTTCTCCCATTTTTTTCGAGAAATCAATCGCTTCATCAACAGTTCCGCCAACTAATGCAACAATTGCAGGAGCCGCTGCCATTGCAAAAGCCCCGATTCCATAAGTTTCAGTAATGGCGCTGTCACCGATGTCTAAACCTGAATCCTCAGGCTTGTAGCCTGCGAACATTGGCCCAATAACTTTTTGAGCAGGACCAGTAAACCAGTTATTACCACCAATACCACTGACACGAATACCAAACTCAACACCGTTACGGCACATCGTTGTAACGATTGTGCTGTAAGGAATATCGTGCGCTGAATCCATCGCAGCTTTACAAAGCACCATCCAAGTTGGGCCTGAGAAGTAGTCGCTACTCGCAACAAAATCAAAAACCTCTTTTTGTTGTTCTACTGAGAAGTTGGTTTGAATGATATAAGGCGTTAATGCTTGGATTAGGAGTGTTGTGCCCGCAACGTTTCTGTTATGGCATTCATCACCCATGTGAATGGCTTGAGCGAGCATCAAACGAAGATCAATTGATCCTGCGATTTTCATTGCATCTCTCAAAATTGGACCAAAAACATCGCGCATCCAGATTAAACGATCAATGACTGATTGATCATTTGCACCCATGCGGAGCACTTTTGCCATTTGTTCACTTAAGTTTGTGTATGCCATATTGCCGTAAGGTTCATTGCGAACGATATGTACGAACATGGATGCTGATGTGATGCCTGCCATTGAGCCAACGCAGCCATGTTCATGGCAAGGAGAAAATGTAATTTCTCCCGATGCTGCAACTTTTTCGGCTTCTTCTAAGTCTTTTGCTAAGCCTTCAAATACGATAGCACCTAAAATTCCGCCTTTCATTGAGCCACACATTTTGTCCCAAGTGATTGGCGGGCCAGCATGCAGAATTGTTTTTTTAGTCATGCCTGGCACAACATTAATCGCTTGATCAAAGCCTACTAGCATCGGTCTTGAATTGGTGATTCGCTCAACAGCTTCAGCATTGGCTTTTTCAATTTTTTCTAATAATGCACTTTGCTCTAAGCTATCCAATGCATGGATGACTTTAGGATTACCACCACCAGGCGGTGCCCACTTTAATTGCGTGACAGGAACATCTTGTTTTTTGAGATCTTCTTCGATTAGCTCTAGTCCAATATTGATAACATTCAAATCTTGACCAAATAATTCATTAATTTTGCTCATAATTATGCTCCTTTGATGACCATTTCACGTGCTAATAAACCTGCGTTTGTACAGCTACTTGCATCTGTTACGCCAGCATCCAAGAGTTTTTGATATTGCTCTTTGATGTTTGGTTCATCCAAATCTGTACCCAGTACATAGCCAATGATTTCTAAGTGCTGACCACGTTTTGCAGCCAATTCTTTTGCTTTTTTGATGGCAGGAATCATCACGCCAACTGGATCAGGGTTAGAGCCATAACCAATTTCGAAATCGAGCACAATGACTGCAACTTCAGGATCTTTTGCTTCTTCAATAAAGCGTTCGATGCGTGTTGAAGGATCAATCATCGGGTGAGGTTTACCATCGGTAAACTCATCACTACCAAAATCTAAGAATGTATTGGCAACACTTTTTTGATGCTCAGCCAATTTGAATTTAGGATCGCGTTGAATATTACTGTAGACGTTATCCAATTTATCCATGGCTAAATACATGATTTCATCACAGATTGTACCGCCGCAGAATAAGCCGCGAATGTATTTTTGCTCTGGGGCTAATTTTTTTCGCACAGTTTCAATTAAAGGAATATTGAGCGAATGTAAATCTAGTGTTTCTTCTTTAACGCCTGTTAACAAGATGGCTTTTAATGCAGCTTCTTTCGTTGTTTTTGCATAATGACCACCAGCTTCTGTCACTGTTGCTTCGCCAGATCCACCGATGAAACAAACCACAACAGGCTTTGAACAATTTTTAATTTCATTGAGAATTTTCTTCTCTATTGATAGCGCAGGGGGTTTAGAAATTAATACAATCACGGCAGTTTTGGGGTCATTATTGAGTGCTTTGATACCATCGAGCATCATGATGCCGCCAATTTCTTCGCTAAGATCACGGCCGCCTGTACCGATCAATTGTGAGATGCCACCACCAAAATCATGCACGCGCACACTAATCTCTTGTGAACCTGTGCCAGATGCTGCCACAATGCCGATATTGCCAGGTCTTACATTGTTCGAGAAGCAGAGCCCGACATTATTGATGATGGCAGTACCACAATCTGGCCCCATCATTAGTAAGCCTTTTTCATGGGCCAATTGTTTGAGAGATAATTCTTCTTCAAGGCTTACGTTGTCGCTGAACAGCATAACGTGCATATCTTTTTCTAGTGCAATTTTTGCTTCGCGCGCAGCAAAATGACCATTCACTGAAATGATTGCCACGTTTGCTTCAGGGATATCATCCTTAGCTGATGCAAGCGTTGCGTAAACTGTTTCATGCATAGCATTGGACGATGATTTTTTCTTTGTGAATAAGGATTCAATTTCTTTTAAAATTTCTTGGTTTCGTTCATCGTTAATGCCATCAATGACGATCATCAAATCACCATTGCTAGCAGCTTCTAGTTCTGGTGTGACCAAATCTAAATTTTTTAAAACTTCTTTATTCATTTCTGTTGCCATTGCAACGAAGGCTTGATTAACGCCTTCGATTTTATTGGCTTGAGTTGAAATTGACATCAATGAAACCGAGTCAAAATACGTATTGGCTTTTATAACAATCAGTTTAGACATAGTTATATCCTTATATTTATTGCTAATTATTGGATGTAGAAGTGACTAGTGTTATTTATAATTTTCTGTTGATTTTTAAAGCTATGAACTGTGTATTTTATTGAATGGCTATTTTCCGCCTGCAGCGATTAATAGATCTGCAATTTCTGTATAGCCTTTTTCTCTGGCTAAAGTGAGTGGGCTAACACCATATTTGTCGGGCATGTTTGGGTTGGCACCATATTCTAAAAGTAAACGCACGATTTCTTGTTGGCGTTCTTTGCCATCATTTAAAATGATTGCTTCAATTAATGTTGTCCAGCCTAGATTATTAGTGTGATTGGTACTGATATCTGTCGTTTCTAAGAGCTCTTTAACAACTTCCAAATGACCTTTTTCAGCAGCAGGTGTAATACCAATTCCACCCATACGAGACAATGCATTTAAATTAGGTTTTGCTTTGATCATGATTCTTAGTAATTCCAAATCATTATTCATGCAGCTCCATAAAAATGGGTTCAGATTTGTTTCATCTTGTTGGTTAATGTCCGCACCAGCATCAATGAGAAATTGTACTGCTTTATAGTGCTTGTTGATGGCAGCCGTTAAAATTGCTGGTCTGCGTTGGCGATTGGTAGGATTGACAGAGTTAATATCGACTGCATTATCAAGAGCAGCTTTCAGCTTTTCAATATTTCCTTCTGCGGCAGCTTCGTGGAATTCTATAATATGTTCATTCATATTTGGCCTCATGATTCAGTGGTTATAATCGATTTGAACTATCTCAAGATAGGGATTGATGAAAGCACATATAGTTATATCGATTCTCCATTGAAATCACAAGGGTTAATTTATGTAAGTCGATTATGGTTTATGTCTGTATCTATATAAATAAAAAAAGCCCAGATAAACTGGGCTTTTATATGTTTTATTACAATGACTTAGTAGCCTTCATCTTCGTGATGAACAATTTTACCTTGGAAAATTTTATGAACATAGAATGTGTAAATTAAAATTAGCGGTAAAACTAATGCAACTCCCCATAATGTAAATTCTAATGATTTAGGTGCGCTGCTAGATTCCCAAATGCTGAGTTTGCCTAAGATGATGTCAGGGAAAATGCTGTAACCAAAGCCGATGAAAGAACACAGTACAATTAGCACTGCACAAAAGTAAGGAACCCAATCATATTTAAACGTGGTATCTTCGGCGATTTTTGGTAAAAATCTGAAGATAATGATCGCTAAGATAACGCATGCCAATGGTACTGGTGCTAAGTAGATAAAGTTTGGCATCACAAACCATTTTTCATAAACGGTTGTATTGGTAAATGCAGTCGCAACTGAAATTAACACAATTGCAAAGAATGCTAACACAATACTATTTTTGATCGCTTTAATGGCCATCAAACGGATGTGATCTTGTGCTTTGAAAATCAACCACGCTGAGCCCAATAGTGCATAACCAAAACATACTGCAATGCCCGTTAAAATCGCAAAACTCCAAGACATCCAGTTTTGTTCAAGACCCATTACGTATAGGCCAATCATTGTGCCCTGTGAAAGCGTTGCTAAGTATGAACCTAAGCAAAATAGGTTGTCCCACATTGGTTGATGTTTTTTCTGTGCAGTATTTCTGAAGTCAAAAGCACAACCACGCAGAATTAAGCCAGCAAGCATTGTTACAGTGGGAATGTAAAGCGCAACTAAGATTTCACCATATGCTTTTGGGAAAGCGATGAATAAAATACCAACACCTAATACAATCCAAGTTTCATTTGCATCCCAAAAAGGATCAACCGTTGCAACCATTGCATCACGATCCGCTCTGTTTTTCACAAAAGGGAAGAGCAAGCCAACACCAAGATCATAGCCATCAAAAATAATATATAAGAAGACCGATACTGCCAGTAAGCCGGCAAAAATTACAGGTAATAAGGTAACTGCATCCATGATTATTCTCCTTTTGCTGCTGCAATATTATTTTTTACAGTTTTATTGGTGATGTAATAAATTACGGATAGATAGCTGATCATTAAGAAAACGTAAATTAAGATGTACAGCGTCAGAGAAGTGATCATTACAGTTGGACCATGAGGTGCCACAGCATCAGCAGTTCTAAGGATTCCGTAAGCGATCCATGGTTGGCGACCAATTTCTGTAACATACCAACCTGCTAAAACAGCAACCCAGCCAGAGAAAGTCATTGTAAAAAAGACTTTATTCATAAATGGTGCGATCTCTTTTTTACGCCACAATTGAATAGCACCAATCCAAGAAACAGCTAACATCAATAGACCAATACCAACCATGATGCGGAAACTGAAGAATACAGGCGCAACAGGTGGGTGGAAATCAAACTCGTTTAATCCTTTAATTTCGCCATCCCAGCTATGCGTCAAAATCAAGCTGCCTAAGTGAGGAATGGAAATATCATAGTCATTTGAGCGAGTTGTTTCGTTAGGGATTGCAAAAAGGTTTAACGCAGCAGGGCTTTCTGTTTCCCAAATTGCTTCAATTGCTGCTAACTTTTCAGGTTGGTGTTTTAGCACTAATAAACCTGAAGCATCACCCACAAAGATTTGTACAGGAATGATTAAAGCTGCCACGATCACAGCTGTATGAAGTGCTTTTTTGGTCGCTTTTGATGGATCACCTTTCAGTACTTTATAAGCTGAAATACCTGCGATGAAAAATGCTGCGGTTAATCCTGATGCTAATAGCATGTGTGCTAAACGAGCAGGGAATGTCGGATTAAAGATTGCTGCCATCCAGCTTGTGATATGCACCTGACCATCGATCATTTCATAGCCTGCCGGGCTTTGCATCCATGAGTTGAGCGCTAAAATCCAGAAAGATGAAGCGGTTGTACCAATTGCAACTAATAAAATGGACAGCGTATGAATTCTTGGGGAAACACGCTTTTGACCAAATAGCATAACGCCTAGGAAAGTTGCTTCTAGGAAGAATGCTGTGAGAACTTCATACCCAATTAAAGGACCTGCGATATTTCCGATGGTTTCCATGTAACCCGGCCAGTTTGTGCCAAATTGGAAGCTCATAGTTACGCCAGTTACTACACCAATTGCAAAACTTAAACCAAATATTTTTACCCAAAAATCATAAGCATTTTGCCAAGATTGTTCTTTGGTTTTTTGATACCTTAGTTTAAAAAAGAGTAAAAACCAAGCCAGAGCAATATTGATACTTGGAAATAAAATGTGAAAAGAAATGTTTATTGCAAATTGTATTCGCGCTAAGAGGGTAGGATCTAATTCCATAATTACAAGCCTTTCTCATCATTAAAAGTTAAAAAATCAGTAATCAATTCAATCAGATATTAAATTAATTTTTACTAAATTTATAATTAAAATTATTTTCATAAAAGGTAATTTAATATTGATGTATTTTAGTAAGATAATATTAACATGCTTTCATGACAAGGAGATGAAATGAAATTGATCAAAGGTTTAATTGCAATGGGCTTAGTGGGTGCATTAATTGGCGGTTGTGCATCGAATGATCCATATCGTGATAGAACGCAGGGTGAAAATGCAATTTCTGGAGCTGCGATCGGTGCAGCCGTAGGTGCTGGAATTGGCGCAGTTTCTAGTAAAAAACATCGTGGCAGAAATGCTATTATAGCTGCAGGTATTGGTGCTGCAGCAGGTGGCGCAACAGGCGCAGCAACAACTAATCGTTCGTATTAACCATATTGAAGGTAAGTTATGAAAAAAACTTTAATCATTACATCATTGTCTGCCATGATTATCGCAGGCTGTACGACAAATCCATACACTGGTCAATCAGAAATCTCTGATACAGGCATTGGCGCAACGATCGGTACTTTAGTAGGTGCAGGTGTTGGTGCTTTAGTGGATAAAGGTAATCCAGGCCGCGGTGCATTAATTGGTGCAGCAAGTGGTGCAGCATTGGGGAGTGGCGCTGGTTATTATTTTGATCGTCAAGAAGCTAAGTTACGTGAACTGTTGCAAGGTACAGGCGTGAGTGTGACTCGTTATGATGATCGCATTGTATTGAATATGCCAAATAGCTTAACGTTTAATAGCAGTAGCGCAGTGTTAAATCCACGTGGTACTGAAACATTACGCAGTGTTGCTGCTGTGATGAAAGAGTACAATAAAACTGCTGCTCATGTTATTGGCTATACAGATTCAACAGGTGGCGATGCATTGAATAAGCGCTTATCAACTGAGCGTGCTGATAGCGTTGCGAATGCTTTGATTTTACAAGGCATCAGTATCAATAGAATTTCAACATACGGTGCAGGTCCAAGCAATCCTATTGCATCGAATGCTACACCTGAAGGTCGTGCGCAAAATCGTCGTGTAGAAATTACATTGGTACCACTATAATTCATTGAAAAATAAAATGAAAAGCTTTCATATTTTAAGAATATGAAAGCTTTTTTTATGCGATGGGTAAATTATATTTTTTATAAATATTCTTAACTTCAGCAACAAATTCAGGCGTTGGTGGCTCTGTATCAGCAAGCGTGTATTTTAAATTAAGCTCTTGCCATTTATTTTCGCCAAGATTATGAAAGGGTAAGACTTCCAAGCGCTCAAGCAATTTTTTTCCGTGTAATTCTAATGCTTCATTTTCTAAAGATTGAAGAAATTGTGCATGTTTCTCAATGTCATTCAAATCATCTGTTAATCCTGGCACTAAAACGTAGCGAATCCAAAAAGGCTTGTTCATTTTAATGAGGCGATGTGCAAAGTCTAAGGTTGGCTGTAATGGCTGAGAAGTGAGGGCTTGATACTTAACAGGATCAATATGTTTAATGTCTAATAAGACGAGATCAATATTATCAAACCATTCATCTTTAAGATGAGCGGCTAAAAAACCTTGAGTGTCTAAGGCGATGTGCAGACCAAATTGTTGCTTGACTCGATAAGCAATTTCGCCAATGAAGTTAGCTTGCATCAATGGTTCACCGCCTGAAAATGTCACGCCGCCTGCAAATTTTAAAAAGCGCGCGTATTTACCAATTTCATTGACCATTTCATCAACGGTGCGTAGCTGTCCATTGTGAAGTTTCCAAGTATCAGGGTTGTGGCAATATAAACATCTAAACTGACAGCCTGAGCTGAACATCACAAAGCGTACGCCAGGGCCATCAACCGCAGCACCTGTTTCAATTGAGTGTACAAAGCCCGAAAGCTGATTGTTTTCATTGATAAAAACAGGCGCGATAATTCCGCTGGGTTTAATGTTTTCTAAGTCTAATTGATCAATATCTTCTATGGACATTGTTGGTAGTGGTTTGTGTTCTTTACTCATACAATACCCTTTATAAAATTTATAATGACTCAAAAAAGAGGGCATATGATTAATATGCCCATCTTTTATCTTAAGCTAATAATTACGCTCTAATGTGGAATGTACGATTGATAACATCCATCTGTTGCTCTTTAGTGAGCTTGATGAAGTTAACCGCATAGCCTGAAACACG
>CANRJJ010000013.1 GCA_947630895.1 uncultured Wohlfahrtiimonas sp.
GAAAATCCCAGACCGTGAAAATGGTATGCCATGGTTTAAAACAATTCATGGCTTGGGCTATATGTTTATCGAGTAATGATATGAGAAAAATATTTTCTTTATTAAGTGTACGTATTTTCTGTGTTTTCTTAATTTATTGTGTGGCTGTTGTTTCGATAGCGATTATTATTCCAACATTAGATCAGCGCAGAATTAGGGAAGTACCGACAGTTGAAAGTGAAAAAGCACAGCAAAGACTGCATCGATTATTAAGAACCAAACACAGTAATCAAGGGCGATTTATCGCGATCCCTAAAACGACAGATTTTGAATATTTAGCATTATCGATTGGTAGTGTTGATAACAAAGATTATCGTGAATTTATTGTGGCTGTGTCAGATGAACATAAGCCTTATCAACAGGCGATTGGTCCACAAATGATTATGGGGCCATTTGAGATCGGTAATTTGAATTATCAATTTTATCTGTTATTTCCAAAATTACCGCAATCTTATTATTTGAGTCAGCTGTTCAGTTCGCCTTCATTGTTAGTATTGATGATGATGCTTGCGAGCTTACCGTTTATATTTATTCTCACTTATTCTTTGTATCGACCAATTAGGCGATTGAAGAAAGCATCAGATAGAGTCGCTGCTGGAGGTTGGGATGTAGATCCTAAGTTAGAAGAAGGCACGATGGAGTTCAGTTATCTTGGGCAAAGCTTTAATAAAATGGTGATGGCATTGCAAGAAGCTGAAGCTGAAAAGAATCGTTTGTTTGGGAATTTATCTCATGAACTGCGCACGCCATTAACGAGAATACGTTTAACCAATGGTATGTTGCGAAGAAAAACAGATGCTTCTCTAGAAACGGATATTGATCGTATTGAACAAAATCTCATCTTGATTGAAAATCGCATTCAAGCGATGCTGTCTCTATCAAGAGGTTTGATCTTGAGTCGTGAGAAATATGAAATTGTTGGTTTGCAGGATGCTGTATTGGAATTATTGGCAGAGGCTTCATTTGAGGCGGAAGCAAACAATAAAATACTTGCGTATGATGAAGATTTACCTTCCGTTGAATTGCTTTTGAATGTCGAAAATTTCCGCAGTGGCATTGAGAATATATTGCGAAATGCAATTCATTATGCGAATAAGAAAATCTGTGTTGATTTTACGATTACCAACAAAGCATTGGTTATTGTGATCAGTGATGATGGTATGGGTGTAAAAACTTCTGATTTGGATAGATTGTTTGAGGCATTCTATCGCTCTGAAAATACAGATGTGCCAGACTCAAATGGCGCAGGGTTAGGATTAGCGATTGCAAGTCACATGGTTAAAAGCCATCAGGGTAGCATTAAAGCAGAAAACCAAACGGAAGGTCACGGTTTAGTGATTACGATTACATTGCCTATTTTGAATGTTCAGTAACTGCCCAAATACCTACATATGGGCGCACATTCCAAAAGGGTGCACCGTAAATTTTCCCATAATAATAGAGTTGCGATAATGTCCCATCTAAATAAAGGGCGTTGTCGCATTTTAGTTTGTCTTGGAAAAACTTAGCAAAGTAATAAAAGTTAATGGGATTTTGCGAAACAGCGAAATAGGTTGATTGATCTTTAACACAAACACCGCTGCGATATTTCAAGCTATCAGAGCTTTCATAAAATTTAGGGTGTAATTTACCATCTATGACTAACATTGGCCCTGATTGAGTGGCATATGCGACATCATATTTGTATTGATCTTTCAGGAATTGCTCAGTTTCAATGACGTAACGCTTACCATTTTTATCAATGAAAAAGACGCCATTTGGAATCATTGAAAAATTCCCGATGGCATCTTTTCGTGTGATGCGATTTAAAGACTGTAAGCGTTCACCATTTTCAACATGCCATCCTAAGGGCGATTGATCTTGCCCAAAGATACCAGAGTTAATGGCAAATGTTACATTGATTTGTCGCTTAGCTAGCGTTTTTGATAAAGAATTGAATGACTGATATGCCTGCTCATCATTTGGCTGTTTCCAAAACAGCCTCAATGAATCTTTTTCAGAAACCTCTACAACAGCAAAGTCTACATTATTATATTTTTGCTCTTGCAGGGTGAGTGCGAAAGAAAAGTTGCTAATAATTAGTCCGCTAATCAAAGCTGTATATAAAGATTTCTGTATAGTCATTTAGTCTCTTGCTTGATGGATTGATTGCAATAAAGGTTTCAATAATTTAGGCGATGCAAAAGCAGCATTTTCAGAGCTTAAGTCTAATTCATTGCCTTTTAAGTCAGTTGCTAATGCACCACTTTCTAATGCGATTAATACAGATGCGAAGTGATCACATGCATTGAATTCATTTAACCAAACCGCAGATGCTTTGCCTTCAGCCATATTACAGATTGCTAATGCAGAGTCACCCACAACACGTACACCTAAAGATGTATGGTGAATGTGTGAAGTCATCAATGCATATTCTTTAGTTAATGATTTGCCGCTAGTCATTACCAATGCATCAAATAGTTTTCCGCTGTGTTTTGGTAAACGAATGCGGATGTCATTCATTTTAGCACCTTCGTTTTTAACGGCAGCATATTCAGTTTGTGAGATAGGCATATACACATATGCTGCTGTTAATTTCTCATCCACCATAAATGCTACAGATACAGCAAAGTCAGGGTTATTGCCTAAGAAGTTTTCTTTACCAACAATACCACTTACATACCAATAGCAGCGACTATTAGCTTTGCCATGAATACCATCATGTTTTGTTTCTACGGTATTGTCTGGGTATGCATATAAGATCTCTTTTGCAATTTCAGATTCAATTTGTTTGTAGAAAATAGAGAAGCGCTCGGTATCTTCACGTTGTGCTTGGCTTAATTTTGCAGTTTGCTCAAAAATTTGTGTAATTAAACGGCTAACTTTAGATACGCTTTTTTGTGCAATTGTTAATTGTGGATTCATAAAACTCTCAAATTAATATGATTGAATATTGTGGTCACCGTTTAAAACATCTAAAAGAGATTGTTCTAAATTAGGACCACTTAAACGGAAATGTGAAGCATCAACCCAGGAAGCTCCAAAGCGATTGATAACTTCTTCTAAATATTGTGAAGCTTCTAAAAAACTATTGTTGGTGGTTTGGATATGAATACCAACATTATGATTCATATCTTGAATCACATTTAAAATATTTTGCACCATCGTTAATGTGACTTGTTGATGGCTACGTCCTGATGTTGTCTTGATAAAATCCATTTCGCTGCGAATGGCTAATTCTGATGCTTTTCTGATCCATTTTGCATCTTGTAAGATTCCAGCTTCAATGGTGAGCTTTAATGGATGATTCTCTGCCGCTTCACGCATTGATGTTAAAAATTTCAAGCATAAACCTGCTTGTCGGTTCACTAAAGCTTGGTAAGGAAACACTAAATCAATTTCATCAGCACCTGCTGCAATAGCATTTTTCATCTCTTGCACTGCATTGTAGGTATTAAAATCTCCATTAGGATAATTGATGATTGCAGAAATTTTCGGACAATTCTCGGTTAATGATTCTTTAATAGTACTAATGTGCTGCGTAAAAGTTGTAATGGAGGCAATGTTGCCTAAAGCATCAATGTCAGAAATAACTTTATTGCTATCGAGCTGAATATATAGGTAAGGCAAATCAACCAGTCCTACCATTTTTTGCGCGACTTTTAATTTTAAGTCTTCCATTATACTGCTTTTTCCTCCATAGATGATTGTGTTGCTTTATTCGCAACGGGTTTAATTGGGTTTTGCATAGGCCACGCGATGGCGAACCATAATGCTGCTAAAATGAATGATAAATAAAAGACGTATTCTACGCCAAGATATCCGCTGATACTTGATCCTAAAATACCGCCAATCGACGCGCCTAAAAATTGAGAGGAGGAGAATACACCCATTATTGTTCCTCTGTAATTTTTATTTGCAAATCGAGACATTAAAGATGGCTGAGATGCTTCCATGATATTAAAGCCAAAGAAGAAAAATGCTAGGCTGAAGATGATAAACCAGTGATTATTATTTTCATAAATGATTAAAAATAAATAAGAAATCGCTAAGAAGATGATCGCCATTAAAAATAAGATTCTGTGTTTGTAGAACTTTTCAGCTAAGCCGACAAAAATGAACATCACGATGATTGATATAAAGAATGTCGCAGTGTAGTAGAGCGCGGAAGAAATTTGCGAAATTTCTAATTGTTTAAAATAGATTGGTAATGTCGCAAATGTCATTGTTAATAAGAGATGGAGCATGAAGGCACCAAAATACAATCTAACGACGTTGCTTTCTTGGAATGCGATAGTGGTTAATTGTTTGATGGATTGCTTTTCATGAGGAGTACCTTCTTTGGTCGCGATTTTCTCAGGATTTGGAATGTATTTTACTGTGATGTAAATACCTACGATACCTAATGCAGCACATAATCCGAAAATGCCATATCCTTTAGCTAAAAAATAAATAAGTGGGGCGATTGAAATAGCAACGCCAAATGTTACGCCTATGCTAACGCCAATAATTGCCATCACTTTAGAGCGAATTTGTTCACGAGTTAAATCTGTAGCTAGCGCTAGAACAACTGCGGATACAGCGCCAGAGCCTTGAATAATACGGCCAAAGATAGCGATATATATATTAGAGGTAAACATTAAAATAATGCTACCAATTGTGAATAAGGCAAGTCCCGTAATTAATGCAGGTTTTCTGCCAATGCGATCTGAAACGATCCCAAAGATAGGTTGGAGTATGATTTGTGTGATGGCATAGCTCGCAAATACAAACCCTGTAAGTAAAGGTGTAGAGCCTGTTAAGCTTTCACTGTATATTGCTAGGATTGGTAAAATGATGAATATGCCGAGCATTCTGATAGAAAACAGACCCGCTAATTTTGCTGCTAAGCCTTTTTCCTCGGATGTAAATTTTGAGCTCGTATTCACAGATGATTCCAACATTCTATTCTCTATCCTTTAACATTTGGTCATGATTATACGTTATTTTGTATATTCAGTGCAGATTGGTAAATATGATTTTTTGATTGTTTAGTAATTTTCATCGCAATACTAACAGCTTGTTTTAGAGGTAGCTCTGCCAATAAAATGGTTAACAATTCATTTAAATCGATTGCGTCTGAAGATTCTTCATTTGTAGCAGGTAAGCCTTCTATGACAACAACGTATTCACCGCGCTGTTCATCTGAGTGAGTTTGATAATAAGTTAATAGCTCGCTCAATGAGTTTGATAAATAGCTTTCATAGTGCTTAGTCATTTCTCTGCCTATGAATGCATAGCGATCAGCGCCAAAGATCTCAATAGCATCTTTGAGCATTTCAATGATTCTATGGCTAGATTCATAAAAGATTAAAGTGCGAGGATCTTTCTTTAAAGCATCCATTTTGCTTTTGCGTCCTGATGATTTTGCAGGTAGAAAACCTTCAAAGCTAAAACGATCAGTGGCAATGCCTGATACAGAGAGCGCTGTGATTAAAGCACTAACGCCAGGAATGGGAATGACTTTTTGATTATGTTCTCTTAAAGCTCTGACAACTTTAAAGCCAGGATCAGAGATTAATGGCGTGCCTGCATCCGAGATGATGGCAATATTCTGTTCATTGTTGAGTAAGGATAAGATTTCATCGATACGATCAGTTTCATTATGATCATGTAAAGAGCGCATAGGTGTAGATATGTTGAACATTTGCATGAGTTTTGCAGAGTGTCTTGTATCTTCGGCAAAAATTAAATCAACGCTCTTTAACGTAGCGATAGCTCGAGGCGACCAATCATCAATATTTCCGATCGGAGTCGCAACAACATAACAAATTGACATAGAGTTCTCAGGTTAATAAAGTTAAGGTTTAGGATTATACAAGGAAATTGATCAATGAGCGAACCGCAATTACGAGGAGCTTGGGGAGAATCGTTAGCAAGGCAATACCTTGAAGAGAAAGGCTTTGATTTTATCCAGCAAAACTACTTGTGCAAAATGGGTGAAATTGATTTGATTATGATGGATGGTACTGTATTGGTGTTTATAGAAGTTAGAGTGCGAAACACTAAGCTCCATGGAGATCCTTTAGAAAGCATTAATCACCGTAAACAACAAAAGGTTCGTAGAACAGCAGAACGATATATACAAGGTACAAATTATAAAGGCGATGCTAGGATTGATGTGGTAGGTATAGATACATCAATAGCACCGCCTGTTATAACTTGGATTAGTAACGCATTTTAAACTAGGAAAATAAAGTTCAATAAAATGTAGATTGGTAATAATGTTCCTACTGCGATTAACATATAGCCAAAGAATGTCGGCATTTTAATGCCATTTTGCTCAGCGATACTTTTAATCATAAAGTTTGGAGCATTTGCAATATAAGTTAATGGGCCTGTGAATACTGTTGCCATAGAGATGGTTAACAATGTTGTAGGGATAACATTCATCATATATTGCGCGCCGTCTGGATTATCACCAATTGCCATTTTAAAGAATACTAAATAAGTCGGTGCATTATCTAAGAAGGCAGATAAAGTTGTCGTAATCCAGAAGTAGATAACATTATCAGGTTCACCTGCTTCATTATGAACAAGAGTCATCAGATATTCTGTAATAGAATTCTCGGGCGATTGAAGGATTATTATTACAGGAGTGATCGTAAAGAAAATGCCTAAGAAGATTTTAGATACTTCTAAGATTGGTTCCCAGTTGAATTGATTTTCTTCGCGCAATACTTTAGGTGTGATCCATAGTGAAATAAAGGTCACTACAATAAATAACATATCTCTAAAGAAATTTTCTAAGGCAACCGTAGTATCATAAATCGTAAAGCTAATGTGCGGATTCCAAAAGCCTGACATAATAATTCCCATTAGTACAACGCCAATCAAAATGAAATTTACTTTTCCTTTGATGATAAAACGATTAATCATTAATGGTTGTACAGGTAAATTCTCTTTTTCAAATAATTTACTATCAATTAAATAGAATAGGATTAATAAAATACCAGAGGTGATAAGAACAGGTAATAACATATGTTGAAGTGTCCAGAAGAAATCAACGCCTGCTAAAAAACCTAAGAATAAAGGTGGATCACCTAATGGCGTTAAACCACCACCGATATTTGCCACTAAGAAAATGAAGAAGATAATTACATGTACTTTAAACTTACGATTTTTATTAGCTTCTAGGATCGGTCTGATCAGTAACATAGAAGCACCGGTTGTACCCATGATAGATGCAAGGATAGTTCCGATTAATAAAATAGATACATTCAGCGCGGGGCTAGGTGCGAATGTACCAGAAATTTGGATGCCGCTTGATACAACGTATAAAGTTAGTAATAAAAGAATAAACGGTATATATTCGGATAGCAGTGTATCGACAATAATTGATCCACTAATGGATAAGCCGTAATTAATATATAAAAGTACAAGAAAGAATAAGCTCCAAGCTAAAGTAACTTTGCCGTAATGATTTACCCAAAATTTTGGTGCAAAAAGAGGCATGAAAGCAATAGAAGCAATTAATCCTATGAATGGAATGGTATATACAATAGATAAGTTACTACCATCTATTAGGGCAGATGACGCAAATGATGATTGAAATAAACTTAGTATAAATAAACAAAGAAACAAAACAATACGCATTACACCCCCTATGAGTATTATGTGGATAAAGGAAAATGTGATTTAAGATGAAAATTAGTATGAGTCATATCTTGCTGATAAAATGACGGAATTAATTAAATTTTTGCCTAATTATTCATACTTTATCGAATTATTATAATATATCTTTATAGATGTTGCTTTATTTTATTGTATATAAATTGATCTTAATTTAATGAAAGAGCTTTGCATTAGTAGTTTATAATGTACGACGGTACTCAAAGTGGTGATGATCTTTCTGGTCACAAATCTTTGTATATAAAGGGACATAATGAAATATAAAATAGTTTATCGAGGGAAGATAAAGCCAAATCTCTCTCATGATCAAATCATAGAAAATCTCTCTGAGTTATTAGATGAAAGTCTCGATGATATTCGATCAAGATTTTTTGATACTAATAATAAAGAATTAGTTCTAATCTCAGATTTAGATAGTCAAGATGCGGATGAGTATAAAGCTGCGCTAGAAGAAGCAGGTTTAATTGCTGACATTGATATTGATTTTGATGAAAACTTTGGATTTAATGATTGGCTAGATGATGAAGCCGTTAAGGCTAAGCCAGTTGCTACTAACGAAAATAACCTTGAAATTTTTATTGAGCCAGTTATTGAAGAATCAGCTACAACAAAAAATGCTGACATTCGAAAAAAATTTTTGGAAGCTCAGGATTTCACTTTAGCCAAAATAGAAGAAGATGCCGCAACTGGTGAGGTAAACAGAGTTGAAAAATTAAAGAAAATTGCTAAAAAAGTAGAAAGTGACATAGTTATTGTTGATAACAATAAAGAAGCTATTCCTCCAATGTTTGATAGCGGCGTAAGAGTAGGCAGAGTGCGTTTTATTTATCGTATTACTTTAGCTTTCGCAATTTTGATGGCATGTTTAAATATACTGCCAATTCAGTTATTTAAAGTTATTGGCAATACAAGTATTGTTGTAACTATTATTATGACAGTTGTGGCTTTAATTTTTGTCTTGATAGTGATTACACAAAGATTATGTGACTTGGATAATCTATCTATTGGTAAAATGGCTTTTGTGACCATAATATTATGTACATTATTTTTGAGTATAATGATTAATGATTATTATGCGTTAAATGCTGAAAAAATTAAGTTCGCTAAACACTTCTTACAACTTAACGCTTTAGATAGTAATTTTTTCAATTTGCAAAGTACTTTGGATAACTACTTAGCGAATGACTCGCAATCATATTTATTGAAAAAAATTGATTCGATCATTAAGTGGTTTGTATACGTTGTTGTGATTATAGGGGCGATTGCACTGTTTGCCTTACCGGGTATTAAAGGTAATAATCAGTATGGGTCTCCTTCGGGTATTCCTACAGTAACAGGGGCGATTATATTTATTATTTGCTTAATTGGATTTATATATGCTTCTGCTTACCCATATCGTACGCCAGAGTTAAGAGCGAAACACCGTTTATATCAAGTTGATGTTTACGAGTATTTGGGGGTCTTGAAACCATTGCCTCCAGAGTTTGAAGAAGCTTATAAAACGTATCTCCGTAAAAAAACAACAAAATAGTCGCAAATCCATTATAATCACGGGTCATTATTTGAATTCAGGAGAGAAATCATATAGAGTTCTCTCCTCTTTATTTGAAAGAAATTAACTGCATGAAGAACATTAGAAACTTTTCCATTATTGCCCACATTGATCATGGTAAATCAACCATCGCTGATCGTTTCATTCAAATCTGTGATGGATTAAGTGATAGAGAGATGGAGGCACAAGTTTTAGACTCCATGGACATCGAAAGAGAGCGAGGAATAACGATCAAAGCTCACTCAGTGTCTTTGGATTATAAATCTAAAAAGAATGGTGAGGTTTATCATCTAAACTTTATTGATACGCCAGGACACGTTGACTTCTCTTATGAAGTGTCGCGTTCATTATTTGCGTGTGAAGGTGCATTATTGGTTGTTGATGCTGCACAAGGTGTAGAAGCACAATCAGTAGCAAACTGCTATACGGCGATTGATCATGGTTTAGAAGTTGTTCCTGTATTGAATAAAATTGATCTTCCAGCAGCTGATCCTATGAAAGTTGCTGCTGAAATTGAAGATATTATCGGCATTGAAGCCATTGATGCAGTTCAGTGTTCTGCAAAAAGTGGTTTAGGTGTTGAAGATGTATTAGAAGACTTAATTGCTAGAATTCCACCACCAAAGGGTGATCCGAATGCGCCATTAAAGGCGTTGATCATTGACTCATGGTTTGACCCATATGTTGGTGTTATTTCTTTGGTGCGTATTTTTGAAGGAACTTTAAAACCACGCGATAAAATGCAAGTGATGAGCAGTAAACGAGTTTACCAAGTGAGTCATGTTGGTGTGTTTACACCAAAGCGTGAAGATAAAGCTTCTTTGTCTGCGGGCCAAGTAGGGTTTGTCATTGCAGGCATCAAAGAAATTGATGGTGTTCCAGTGGGTGATACTTTAACACTGGAAAATAATCCGGCGGCCGAAGCTGTTCCAGGCTTCCAAAAAGTACAGTCACGAGTTTTCTCTGGCTTATTCCCAGTAGATTCAACAGATTTTGAAAACTTGCGTGAAGCATTAGAAAAATTACGATTAAATGATGCATCATTGAACTTTGAACCTGAATCATCGCAAGCACTAGGTTTTGGTTTCCGTTGTGGGTTCTTAGGAATGCTACATATGGAAATTATTCAAGAGCGTTTAGAGCGTGAATATAATTTAGATTTAATCACGACAGCACCAACAGTAATTTATGAGCTTGTAACAACTGATGGCGCAACAACAATGATTGATAACCCGAATGATTTGCCACCACCTAATAAGATTAGTGAAATCCGTGAGCCAATTATTCGTGCCAATATCTTAACGCCACAAGAATACTTAGGTAACATCATCACTTTATGTATTGAAAAACGTGGTGTTCAAAAAAATCTTGTGTATGCAGGCTCTCAAGTGCAATTACAATTTGAATTGCCGATGAGTGAAGTTGTATTGGACTTCTTTGATCGCTTGAAATCAATTTCTCGTGGTTATGCATCTTTTGACTATGAATTTGTGCGTTATGAACCTGCAAACTTGGTGAAAGTTGATATCTTAATCAATGGCGAAATGGTTGATGCATTGGCATTAATTATCCATAAAGATAATGCAGTTTATCGTGGTCGAGAATTGGTTGAAAAAATGCGTGAATTGATCCCACGCCAAATGTTTGATATTGCGATTCAAGCTGCGATTGGTGCTAACATTATTGCTAGAAGTACTGTTAAAGCAATGCGTAAAGACGTATTGGCAAAATGCTATGGTGGTGACGTTAGTCGTAAGCGTAAATTGCTTGATAAGCAAAAAGCAGGTAAAAAACGAATGAAACAAGTAGGGAATGTTGAGATACCACAATCTGCATTCTTGGCTGTATTACAAGTAGACAAATAAGGAATTATAATGTTTTCCCAATTTACACATTATCTGGCAATAGCAATTGTCCTCTCTGTACCAGTAACAGGTTTAATATTATTGGTAGATAAGCTTTATTTTAAGAAAAAGAGAGAGAAGGATGCAAAATTACCAGCATTGATAGATTGGGCTGCATTTTTATTTCCTGTTGTATTATTTTTAACAGTTTTAAGATCATTCATTGCAGAACCATTTATTATTCCAAGTGGTTCAATGCAGCCTACTTTGTATGCTGGTGATATGATCGTTGCTAATAGATGGTCATTCGGTTTGCGTTACCCAATTACGAATAAACGTATTTTTAGTGAAGTGGGTGAAGGCGTTGAACGTGGTGATATCGCTGTTTTTAAATATCCTGTAGATCCTCGCATTAACTATATTAAGCGTATTGTTGGTTTGCCAGGTGATGTTATTGATTATAAAAACAAACAACTCACCATTAATGGCGAAGTCGTTAAATACGAATATGATGGTAAAGCTTTAGAGCCTGAAAGTGATTTGTTATATACAGAGTTTTTACCTTCACAAAATGGCATTGTTGAACATGGCATTCAAGTGGCGCCTTACAATACAACCGCAGATCATGGAATGGGCTTAAAACAGCAGTTTCCATTTAAAGTCCCAGAAGGCAAATATTTAGCATTTGGTGATAATCGAGATAATAGTGCAGACAGCCGTTTCTGGGGATTTGTCACAGATGACCAATTGGTTGGTAAAGCTAACTTTATCTGGATGAACTATAAATGCGTGACGCAATTGAAAGATTGTGATCATATTTTCACGATACTTAAGTAACTTATGATTGATCAATTACAACTTAAATTAGACTATACTTTTAAGAACCATTCTTTATTAAAACAAGCATTGGTGCATAGATCTGTATCTAGAGCACACAATGAACGCTTGGAGTTTTTAGGGGATGGCTGTTTAAACTTTATTATTGCTTATGCATTGTATGAGCGCTACCCAGATGCGAAAGAAGGAGAGTTATCTAACATTCGTGCGCACTTGGTAAAAGAAGGTACATTGCATAAATTAGCCAATAAGCTCGATCTACAAAAATATTTGGTGATCAGCTATGGCGAACGTAAAAATGATGGTGCAAAGCGCGCAGGTATTTTAGCGGATACTGTTGAAGCAATCATTGCGGCCATCTTTATTGATGGTGGTTTTGATGCTGCACAAAAAGTTGTGTTAAAACTCTATGATTCAGAACTGCATACAATTAATGAAAAATCATTTCAGTTTGTTACTGAAGCAGTCAAAGATCCTAAAAGTCGTTTGCAAGAGCATTTGCAAGCCACAAGCCAAACTATTCCAGAGTATGAAGTTGTTTCTATTGAAGGTCAGGATCATGCCCAGACTTTTAAAGTAGCATGTCATGCTCAGTCACTAACAACTGTAGCAGAAGGAACAAGCAAAAAGCGTGCAGAGCAAAATGCAGCTCAATTAATGCTTGAGAAATTATTATGAATCAACATTCCGGTTATGTATCAATCATAGGTCGTCCTAACGTTGGTAAATCAACATTGATGAACCGTTTAATTGGACAAAAAATAAGTATTACTTCGAGTAAACCGCAGACAACTCGTCATGCGATTACTGGTATTTATACCGATCATTATTGCCAAGCAATATTTATTGATACACCAGGTTTACATAAAGCTGAACATTCAGCGTTGAACCGTCAATTAAATAAAACAGCAACCAGCTCATTAGAAATGGCAGATGTGATTTTATATATGGTGGAAGCTTTAAAATTTACGCCAGATGATGAGTTGGCATTAAAGCGTTTAACATATATTGATAAACCTGTGATCTTAGTGGTTAACAAGATCGATCATGTTAAAGATAAAGAAGAGTTATTCCCGTTTTTATCTGAAATGATGGCTAAATATAAGTTTGTTGAATGCATTCCAATCTCTGCGTTGGATGATAAACAAATGAAGTTAGTGATTAAGTCATTAACGCATTATTTGCCTGAGCAAGAATTTTTATTTGATGAAGATGAAATTACAACTGCATCAAGTGCTTTCTTAGCGAGTGAAGTTTTACGTGAAAAATTAACACGTCGTTTGAACCAAGAATTGCCATATGCTTTAACTGTAGAAATTGAAAGCTTTGAAGAAGATGCTGAAATTATCAGAATCAATGCTGTAGTTTGGGTAGAAAGAGAAACCCAAAAAGGTATCGTAATTGGTAAAAGTGGTGCAACTTTAAGAGATGCAAGCACTCAAGCTCGCCAAGATTTAGAAAAGTTGTATAACAAAAAAGTATTCTTAAAGGCATTTGTGAAAGTTCGCCAAGGTTGGTCAGATGATGAAAGATCTTTGAATGCATTGGGTTATATGAGCACAGATTTGTAAGAATCTTTTATTACAACGATTATTGAATCAATGCTGCATCTAAGTGCAGCATTTTTTATATTACATATTTAGGTTATAAAATTTATGTTGAGTTATAGACATGGTTTTCATGCAGGTAATCATGCGGATGTATTAAAACATTACGTACTTTTTTCTGTTTTGAATTATTACAATGAGAAAGATAAACCATATTGGTACATTGATACCCATTCAGGTGCAGGTTTATATGATATTAACCATGAGTTTGCTGAAAAAACGGGTGAATATCACGAAGGGATTGGTTTATTACAAAAAAGTAAAAATTTGCCTAAAGAGCTATTGGAGTTTTTGGAATTTTTAGTTCAATTCCAAATCAATAAAAAATTGTATCCAGGATCACCTGTGATTGCACAAAAAATCGTTCGTTCTGTAGATCGCATAAAACTATTTGAATTACATCCAGCAGATAGTGAACATTTAATCAATAATTTCAAAGGGCAAGGCATTAAATATCAAGTGCAAAAAAGTGATGGTTTTCAAGGCTTGATTAGTTTGTTGCCACCATCATCTCGTCGAGCAGTTGTATTAATTGATCCACCATATGAAGATAAAAATGACTATCGCACTGTAGTTAATACCTTGAAAGAAGCATATAAAAGGTTTTCAACGGGTTGCTATATGGTTTGGTATCCATTATTGATGCGCGATGAAAGTTTGTCTTTGCCAGGAAAATTGCAAAGAGCGCTTGCTGATAATTTCTTAAATGTGACTTTATCTGTATATGAGCCAAATGGTGAACAATTTGGGATGTTTGGTAGTGGTTTATTTATTGTTAATCCACCTTACACACTGAAAAAAGAGCTAGAAAAAATCATGCCAATTTTAGTGGATATTTTAGGTCAAGATGCTGGTGCTAATTATACTTTAGAATATTCTAATAACTAATAAGAAAAAGCCCTGAGAGATCAGGGCTTTTTTAGGGGGAGAGTAATCGTATAAAACAGTTTCATCTAAATCTTGAAACTGAATTAAGTTTACTCTTTTTACAAAACTTTTCAATTCTTTTTTATGAGAATATAATAAAAATTGATTTAACTTTTTTATGAAAATATAAAAAGCCCGATTAAATTAATGATTAATCGAGCTTGATATAGATATTATTATCTTAATTATTAAGCTTTTTTCTCTTCAAAAAACTCAGGATGATTCACTTGGCGATACTGTTGAACTGCTACAGAAATACCTTCACCACCGATATGAGAACGAACATACTGGCTAATGAATTTAGCTTTTTCTTCTTCCGCAGATCTAGATTTATCCATTGTTGAAACAATGTATGTCACTAAAAATGCGATTGGGATAGAGAAAAGAGCAGGGTTGTTATAAGGGAAGATTGCACTGTCATGACCCAATACATTCACCCAAACTTCTGGGCCTAGTAAGATCATTACAACTGCGGTAATTAAACCAATAGTACCACCAGCAACCGCACCATTTGTTGTTAACTTGCTCCAATACATTGATAAGAATAGTAATGGGAAGTTAGCTGATGCAGCGATAGAGAATGCTAAGCCTACTAAGAATGCAACGTTTTGATGCTCAAATAATAAACCAAGTAAGATCGCAATAATACCTAATGCTGCTGTTGTTAATCGAGAAATTAACAATTCAGTTTTCATAACAGGTTTGCCTTTTTTGATCACGTTTGCATAAAAATCGTGACTGATTGCTGATGCACCTGACAATGTTAAACCTGCAACTACCGCAACTAAAGTTGCAAATGTAACAGCTGACATGAAACCTAAGAACACATTACCACCAATTGCATGCGATAAATGAATAGCTACCATGTTTACACCACCAACAATTGCACCTTCTGGTGTTGTATAATCAGGTTGGTTCATGATGTAAACAATCGCACCGAAACCAATGATGAACATTAATAAGTAGAAATAACCAATAAAGCCAGTCGCATACAGCGCAGATTTTCTAGCTTCTTTAGCATCTTTTACTGTAAAGAATCTCATTAAAATATGTGGTAAACCTGCAGTACCAAACATTAAACCAATACCTAAAGAAATGGTATCAATTGGATTTGGATAACGTAAGCCAGGCTTCATCAATGCTTCACCATCTTTGTGAATTTCTGTTGCCTTCACAAATAATGTTTCGAGGTTAAAGCCAACCCAGTAAAGTACGATGATAGACATAAAAGTTGCACCGACTAAGATCAAAACTGCTTTGATCATTTGTACCCAAGTCGTTGCTAACATTCCGCCTAAAAGTACATAAACCATCATCAAAATACCGACGATGAATACTGCGATGTTGTAGTTCAAGCCGAATAACAATTCAATTAATTTACCTGCACCAACCATTTGTGCAATTAAATATAAAAGTACGATGGTTAAAGTTGAGAATACTGCCAAAATTCTAATAGGAGTTTGGCGCAATCTAAAAGCTGTTACGTCTGCAAATGTGAAGCGACCTAAGTTACGGAATCTTTCTGCCATTAATAACAATATCACAGGCCAGCCGATGAAGAAACCAAATGCATAGATTAAACCATCATAGCCTGAGGTAAATACCAAAGCTGAAATACCTAAGAAAGAAGCAGAAGATAAATAGTCACCTGCAATTGCTAAACCATTTTGGAAACCTGAGATTCCACCACCAGCGGTATAGAAGTCAGATGCTGATTTTGTACGGTTTGATGCCCAAAATGTAATAGCAATGGTTGCAAAGACGAACACGAAGAACATGATAATCGCTGTCCAGTTTTTTCCACCCGTTGCATTGGTTTGTGCGACTGCAAAGCCAAATAAGCCAACAGCAATTAAGCATAAAATTTGATTAAGTAGTTTATTTCTCATTGCCAATCTCCTTAATCAAATTTGCCGATAATGGATCATAATAAGTATTTGTTTTATGAACATAGTATCCAGTGACAAGAATAGTCCAAATGATTAAAAAGAAGCCTGCAGGAATCCCCCAAGTTGTGACCATTTTTTCTGATAATGGAATACCTAATATATCTGGTGCAAAGGCTGTACCAACAATGAGTAGAACATATAGTCCCAATGTCAAAGCGAGTAAAACTAAACTAAAACGTTGCTTTTTAGCAACCATTTCTTTAAATCTTGGATCGTTATAAATACGATTGATAACGACTTCATCATATAGAAGTTCCTTGTTATTTATTATGGGTTCAGCCATATATCCTCCTAATTTTAAGTATTAATTATTTATTAAATTAAATTTTTTATGCATTTTGCGCATATTATTTTAAATATTTAAAACGCCTCCTCTTACTAAGAAGATACAAATTTCTGTAGAATTTGCAAACTAAAACTGAAAAAGATGAACAAATGATATTGATCAAAGAATATTAAATTTTATATTTAACATGTGATTAGTAAAAATTTCATCAAGATGATTTGTATTTTGGATCAATATATTTAACGAAATTGTGTAGTCATTTGTAGTGATTTTATAGAAACTAAAAATAGTTACTAATTATGTTGATAATTGCTTTTCATTTGGCTGACGTGCTATATAATTAAAGAGGTAATGTAAGCTCACAAGGCTGAATAAATGGTCATCTTACTAATATTGATCAAACATTATTTATGAATTAATTTAAATAGAATTTGTGATAGCGTAAGCAGGGAAAAAATATGCCAAAATATCGTTCACATACTTCGACGCAAGGTCGAAATATGGCAGGCGCGCGCGCTTTATGGCGTGCAACAGGGATGACTAACGAAGATTTTAAAAAACCAATCATTGCAGTGGTCAACTCATTTACTCAGTTTGTACCAGGTCATGTACATTTAAAAGATTTAGGTCAAATGGTTGCTCGTGAAATTGAAAAAGCGGGTGGAGTGGCAAAAGAATTTAATACGATCGCAGTGGATGATGGCATAGCAATGGGGCATGATGGCATGCTGTATTCATTACCAAGCCGTGATTTGATTGCCGACTCAGTGGAATACATGGTAAATGCTCACTGTGCTGATGCGATGATTTGTATTTCTAACTGTGACAAAATTACGCCAGGAATGTTGATGGCTGCTATGCGCCTAAATATTCCAACGATTTTTGTTTCAGGCGGCCCGATGGAATCAGGCAAGTTGGTTTGGAATAATGAGAACCTTCGTTTAGATCTAGTTGACGCTATGGTTATGGCAGCTGATGATCGTGAAGCAGATGATAAAGTTCAAGCCATTGAAGAAAGTGCTTGCCCAACTTGTGGTTCTTGCTCAGGAATGTTCACAGCAAACTCAATGAACTGTTTGACAGAAGCACTAGGTTTATCATTACCAGGTAATGGTTCATTGTTGGCAACGCATAAAAATAGGGAGAATTTATTCTTAGAAGCTGCACGCGTAATTGTTAAAAATACACGTGATTATTATGAAAATAATAATGAAAATGTTTTACCAAGAAATATTGCGACATTTAAAGCATTCGAAAATGCGATGATGTTGGATATTGCAATGGGTGGATCAAGTAATACCGTATTGCATTTATTAGCCGCAGCACATGAAGCAGGCGTTGATTTTACAATGCAAGATATTGATCGTTTATCTCGCAAAGTACCTCATTTATCTAAAGTTTCACCTTCGACTAGCAAATATCATATGGAAGATGTTCATCGTGCAGGTGGCATTATCAGTATTTTAGGTGAGCTTGCTCGAATCAATTTATTGCATACAGATTGCCATACGGTTCATTCAAGTACATTGAAAGAAGCCATTGCAAAGTGGGATATCACTCAAACTGATGATGCTGAAATTCATAAATTCTTCCAATCAGCACCAGGTGGCGTTAGAACAACTCAAGCATTTAGCCAAGATCGCTATTTTGAATCATTGGATGATGACCGTGAAAATGGTTGTATTCGTAATGGCGAAAATGCATATAGCCAAGATGGTGGTATTGCTGTTTTATACGGAAATATCGCTAAAGATGGCTGTATTGTAAAAACTGCGGGTGTTGACGAAGAAAACTGGAAGTTTACAGGTAAAGCTCGAGTTTATGAAAGCCAAGATTCTGCTGTAAAAGGCATTTTAAATAGTGAAGTTCAAGAGGGTGAAGTAGTAATCATCCGTTATGAAGGGCCAAAAGGTGGGCCAGGTATGCAAGAAATGTTGTACCCAACTTCATATTTAAAATCAAAAGGTTTAGGTAAAGCTTGTGCTTTATTAACGGATGGTAGATTTTCAGGGGGAACTTCAGGTTTATCTATTGGCCATGCCTCACCAGAAGCTGCTGAAGGTGGAATCATTGCTGTTGTGGAAACTGGTGATGAAATCATCATTGATATTCCTGAAAGAAAAATCCATTTAAATCTTTCTCCTGAAGTGATTGAAGCGAGATTAGAAGAACAAGCTAAAATTGGATTTATCCCAAAAGAAGAGCGTGCTCGTAAAGTATCTGCAGCTTTGAAAGTTTATGGTGCTTTGGCTACATCCGCAGCATTTGGTGCTGTTAGAGATGTAAATAGATTGAACCAGTTGAAATAAATTGTATGTGAAATAGGCCTATATTCAATAGGCTTATTTTATAAGATATAAGCGACCGACTACCGGTCTATATCGTTGTAAATAGATTAATAGTTAAATCGTAAAACTTAAATTTCAGTTATTAAAAAATACTAAATTAATTATTAATAACGATATAAGGTTGAATAACTTCCCAAATGTCACATTTAACTCTATTTTTGAAACCTTCATTGAGCATTTTGATATTTATCTGACCATTATTTGAATATTTTAAATACTAATCGATCATCTGTTCTTTGTACCAAAAGAGCAGAATCTTCAGATAAATCTAGAGATGCTTTTTCTCACAGCTTTTCAATATAGAATATATTATCCGGCGACATTTTTCGTATTAGTTATTTCAATAAATATAATTCTGCAAATGTGGTCATAGTTATATCTAAAATATCATATAGATTTTCAAAAGATTCACTACCAAAGAATTTTAAATATTTTAATCTGAAGATACGGGTTCTTGATTATTAATGCATTCAGTGCTGGAAGAGATCGTTTTATTGAGAGAGAAGTTAAGCTACAGATAGATTTCTGAAGAATATTTTTATTATTTAACATAATATATAGAAGTAGAACTATTGTAGTGTTGAATTTATGCAAACGATCTGGATTAAGATAGCCTATAATTACCATCGTCTATTTTACTTGATTATTTATCACCATGAATTCTGAGTTAATCGTTACCAATATTTTGAATGGATTTAAACCATTTCTTCCGTATATTATTTCTATCTTCTTTATCATTTTACTTTTCATCATTGTGAGAAGTTTTTTCACGTGTAAGAAATTCTCTCCTAGTTTGTTTAATGATAATAATTTCCATGTGGTCAGCTTGCTGAATAAACAAGAAATAAAAGTTTATGAAGCGCTGCTAGAAAATATCCAAATAGCTTCTAATAATCAATTCAAAGTATTCGCTCAAGTTAGCTTAGGTGAAATTCTAAAAAATTCAGATCGCAGCTCATTTAATCGCATCAACCAGAAACGTGCTGATTTTTGTATCGTTGACCAAAATTACTTGCCTATCGCAATTATCGAATATCATGGTGGTGGTCATTACAGAGGAAATTACAAAGAGCGTGATGAAATTAAGCAACAAGCTGCTGAATATGCGGGGTTAATCTATCACGCTATTTTGGAAAGAGATTTTGATGATGTAGGTAATCATATTAAAAGTACGATTCTACCTATGTTACATGCTAAAAAAGATAAAGTTTCCAAGAAAATTTATCAAAAAGATCATCGAATAGAACCTACTTTTTAACATAATCTAATAACAAGAACTAGTTATTTATTAGTTCTTGTTATACAGCAACTTAAGTTCATCACTGGTTAAAGGTAATCCTTTAGCGAATTTACTTAAAATTTGTTTACGAGGATCAGCTCTTTGTGCCAATCGTTTCAAGGCATCTTCAAACTCTGTTTGATGTAAAGATTCATCCAACATATGATCCAAAATACTTAAAGATTCTACATATTGAATCCATGGTTTATCTTGAAACTTTCCTAGTAATTGTGCGGTTGTACGAATTTCAGGATGATCTAAAATTGTTGTGATCAATTGATACAAAACTTTTGCACCTTTTTCTTCACTGTCTAACAAAAACTCATAATTATGAATGGTTTGGGCTAACTGTAAATTATTTAATAGTAAAACGATTCCACGCTCAACTAAGTTCTTACCTTGTTTCTGATTCATTGGCATTGAGCTGCTATTGGCTGCCCTGCCTTTTTCCACATGTTTATTTAGAATATTTTGCGAAACTGCTGATTTTTTGCCAAGCTCAGCACGCAACAAATCTCTTAATGGAATATCAGGCATTGAATTAATCAAATTACCCATATCTGTTAGTAACTGAGATCTTCCTTCTAAAGTTTCTAAAGGATATTTATTCTCAAAATGATTAAACAGATATTCTGATAATGGCGTTGCATTATTCACTAATTGATTGAATGCATCACGCCCATATGCTTTTAAGTAACTGTCTGGATCATGGTTATCTGGCAAGAATAAAAACTTAATTTCTTTATCAGAATGCATGACAGGTAAAGCATTTTCCATTGCTTTATAAGCGGCATTTTGCCCTGCGGTATCACCATCGAAACAGAAAACGACAGAATGTGTGTAACGGAATAAATTCGCAACTTGTGTATTTGACATTGCTGTACCCAACGTTGCCACAACATTTTGAATGCCAAAATGCGACATCATTACGACATCCATGTACCCTTCAACAACTAGAATTTCATTATAATTACGAACATCTCTGCGTAATTCATACAATCCATAAAGTTCTTTACCTTTATGAAATACCGAAGTTTCAGGCGAGTTTAGATATTTAGGTTCGCCAGCTCCGATGATTCGTCCACCAAATGCAATGGTTTCACCTTTTCTATTGCGAATGGGAAACATAATGCGATCACGGAAACGATCGTAAAAATGGTTAACTTTATTTTGAGCAGAAATGATTAAGCCAGCGTCTTCTAATATTTGCTCATTTGCACCTTTGCTTTTTAAGGTCATTAATAAAGCATTCCAACTATCTGGCGCAAATCCAATATTAAAGCGCTCGATATCTTCAGCAGTTAAATCTCGACCAGCTAAATAGTCGCGAGCTTTCTGATGATCGGCTTTTTTTAATTCTCGTTGGAAAAATAGATTGGCTTCATTGAGTGCAGATAAAGTTGTCTGTGTTTTTTTCTCTGCTTCAGGAGAAATATTATGGCGGCGCTCATAAGGAATCACCATTCCTTCATGGTGTGCCAAGTATTCAATCGTTTCAACGAATTCTAATTTTTCGTAATCCATCAAAAAGGTAATAACATTACCCTTAGCACCACAACCAAAGCAATGAAATAACTGTTTACTTTGGTTAACCATAAATGATGGTGTTTTTTCCTGATGAAATGGGCAACACGCTTTAAAACTGTTCCCCATTTTTTTTAGCGGCACGCGTTGATTGATTATTTCGATAATATCAACACGACCAATGACTTCATCAATAAAATGATTTGGGATAAAACCTTTACTCATTATTATTGGTTTAACGCTGCTTTCAATAATTTACTTACTTCACCCATGTCAGCTTTACCTTCTAACTTAGGTTTTAAAATGGCCATAACTTTACCCATATCTTTCATGGTTAACGCACCACTTTCAGTAATTGCTTGGCTAATTGCCGCTTGGATATCTTCAGGTTTCATTTGCTCTGGCAAATAAGGCATAATGATTGATAATTCAGCTTCTTCAACGCCTACTAAATCTAAGCGGTTAGCTTTTTGAAATTGATCGATGGATTCTTTGCGTTGTTTAACCATACGAACTAAAACCGCAGTTACAGCTGCATCATCCATTTCAATGCGTTGATCAACTTCAACTTGTTTAATTTCAGCACTGATCAAACGGAGTGTCGCAAGCTTTTCTTTATTTTTCTCACGCATTGCAGTTTTAATATCATCTAAGATTGTCTCTTTTAAGCTCATGGTTAACTCCTTTTCAAAGCGTACATTATAGAACGAATTGAATAAATTCTCATAAAAAAAGCCCTAAAATCATTAGGGCTTTTGTACAAAGGTTATGCTATTTACTGGAATGCATTAAAAATTTCAGCAGTTGTTAAAGTTTTACCATTGATATTCCAAGTACCATCTTTAAATGTAATATCAATTAACAACGTACCTTCTTCCAATTTAATTGGAGAAACTCCTAATGGTGCCGCTTGCATTGCTGACAACATCATTACCATTTGAATCGCACCTTTAACTTCATTCGCAGCTACAGATGGATCTTTATTGTCTAAAGTTAAGAATTTTTCATACTGAGAAATTAAGTAACCTTCTGTTACTTTACCCACAAATTTAAATTCGCTGATGTAGGTATCGATTAATTCTACAGGGTTTTGACCATCTAAAACCATGCTGATTTCATCAGGATTTTCTGAATTTTGTAACAACTGTACTAAATCTTCTGTTGGTTGGAATGCGAAATCAACTTTTAATTCATCACCAATCGTCAATTTATTTTCAATCACTGATTCAATACGCGTATCTTTAGATAATACTGAAGTGATCAATTTTAAGAATTGTTCTGATTGTTCCTCTGATAATTCAGAAGGATCCTGTGCTGATAATGCATTCAATTGTTGAATTAATTCGCTCCAATTTTTAATGTTGTTGATGCCTTGAATGTTTGTAGAAATTAAGAAAGAGCCAAAGTTTAGTGCTGCTAATTTATCTTTAGTGATGATCACTTCACCAATTTGATAAGCCAAGTCTGCAGCTAATTGATTATTGCTTTCTTGTACATTTGTTTTTGATTCTAATTTGTTTAAAGTTGCATCATAAGATTCAATGCCTGCTGCAAATTTAACATCTGCTGAACCTAATGTTGCTGTTGTATTGTATTTAATTGGGCTTGCATTGTATTCTGTTGAAGCTGCAAGTTTAGTTAAATCAGCCGTTAATTGAACTTCTTCAGCCAATGGACCTACAACTTTTAAATTTAAATCTTTACCTTCAAAACCTGATTTGAATGCTTTGATTTCACTATAGTTTTCATTAAAGTTGATTAATGCTGTGCTATCTAAATGGTTTAATGTTAATTCTGCAACATCCGTACCTGATACTGAAACAGGAATTGTATTTTTATCTAATTTTGCAGTGTAACCAAATGATTTAGCTTTTTCGTTCAATTCGCCTTTGTATTTCGCATTCGCTAAAATGTTATTCAATACAATTGTGTCACCCGTTTGAGGAATTTCGATGCTTACATTACCGTTAGTTGTACCAACGATATGAGCGCTACCATTTTTAGCATTGTATTTTTTCAAATCAACTTCAGAATTGGATTTAAAGCTATATTTGATTAACGCGCTGTTTTGATTGTCTGCGTAATCAAATTCATCATTTAATGTAACTTTGTTATTTTCATTTGTAATTTTTGCGATATAAGTCATTGTGCCTGGGCTGAATTCAGCGGACTTATTCACAACAGTGTTTGTTGCTGCAATATAACTTTTTTCAAAGTTAGCAACATTTTCTGTATCTGTTGCTTTATTGTCAGAGCAACCATAAATAACCAAAGGTAAAGCGAGTGCTAAGATTGTTTTTTTCATTTTATATCCTCGTTTAAATATAGGCGCATAATACCATAAAGGCATATATTAAAGCATTCTGTCGAAACTTTTTTGTACAGCTTTTTCGATCACTTCAAAGTTAGCATTGTCAGCAAACATATTTTCACTCATATATCTTCGCCATTGTCTGCTTTTTGGATATCCATTAAAGATGCCTAACAAATGTCTAGCGATATGATGTAAGCGAACACCGTTAGAAATTTCTTCATCAATATAAGGTTTTAATTCGCTTAAAATATCAAAAGGTGTTTTCTCTGATGCTTCTTCGCCAAAATAGAGATGGTCAACAGAATTCAGAAGAAATGGTGAGTGATAAGCAGCACGGCCTAACATTACACCATCTAAATTATTTTTAACTTCAATGCCTTCTTCTGCTGTTTGAATGCCACCATTTAAAATGATCTGTAAGTCCGGGAAATCATTTTTAAGCGCATAAACGCGATCATAATCTAACGGGGGTATTTCTCTATTTTCTTTTGGAGACAATCCAGAAAGCCAAGCTTTTCTGGCATGCACAATAAAAGTTTTACAGCCTGCTTTGCTAATGACATCAATAAATCTATGGGTAAATTCATATTCATCTTGATGATCAATACCGATTCTATTTTTGATCGTTACAGGAATTGACACGGCAGATTGCATTGCATCAAAACATTCAGCAACCAATTCAGGCTCAGTCATTAAGCATGCACCAAAGCGACCTTTTTGTACACGATCAGATGGACAACCACAATTTAAATTGATTTCTGTATATCCATAATCTTCTGCAATTTTAGCGCTGATTTTTAAATCTTCAGGATCAGAACCACCCAATTGCAACGCCACAGGATTTTCCTGATGCTTGAAGTATAAATGATGTTTTTGATCGCCATGAAGGATTGCACCCGTTGTGACCATTTCGGTATAAAGCAGACTTTGCTTAGTCATCAAACGATGAAAGTATCTGCAATGACGATCTGTCCAATTTAACATTGGTGCAACACTGAATTGATGGTAGTTTTTCATAGTATAAAAAATTAAAACCTCTTAACTGCTTAAGAGGTTTTATAAATAATAGATTAATAAAATTACTCGTTATCTAAGAAGCTGCGCAAGCTCTCTGAACGATTTGGATGACGCAATTTACGCAATGCTTTCGCTTCAATCTGACGAATACGCTCACGAGTTACATCAAACTGTTTACCCACTTCTTCCAAAGTATGATCAGTATTCATATCGATACCGAAACGCATACGCAATACTTTAGCTTCTCTAGGCGTTAAGCTTTCTAAAACTTCACGGGTTGCTTCACTTAAACCAACACTTGTTGCTGCTTCTAGTGGGGAAATCATGCCTGTATCTTCAATGAAGTCACCTAAATGTGAATCTTCATCATCACCTACTGGCGTTTCCATAGAAATAGGTTCTTTAGCAATTTTGAGAACTTTACGAATACGATCTTCTGGTAAACCCATTGCTTCTGCTAATTCTTCAGGCGTTGCTTCTCTACCCATGTCTTGCAACATTTGACGAGAAATACGATTCAATTTATTAATTGTTTCAATCATGTGAACAGGAATACGAATTGTACGCGCCTGATCCGCAATTGAACGTGTAATCGCTTGACGAATCCACCAAGTTGCATAAGTAGAGAATTTAAAACCACGACGATATTCAAATTTATCTACAGCTTTCATCAAGCCAATATTACCTTCTTGGATTAAATCTAAGAATTGTAAGCCACGGTTTGTATATTTCTTCGCGATAGAAATTACTAAACGTAAGTTTGCTTCAATCATTTCACGCTTAGCACGTTTAGCTTTTGCTTCATTGATTGAAATTTCACGGTTAATTTCTTTAATTGTGAAAATATTCAAACCATTTGCTTTTTCAATTGCAGCCAATGAATCTTGAATTTCAAACATTGCATCTTTATGTTCAGCCAATGCTTTTGCATACTTAGCTTTACCTGTTGAAACTTCTTCAAACCATTCTTTGTTTGTTTCATTACCAGGAAAACCTTTGATGAAATCCTCTCTAGGCATTTTACAAATACCGATACAGATTTTCATCGCTTTGCGTTCTAATGGACGAATGCTATCGATGGTTTCTTTCAATAAAGTCACCATATCTTCTTGCATTTTCGGCGCTAATCTAAATTCAATGAATTTACTTTTTAGGCGCTCTTGAGCTTCAGTAATTAATGCTTCAACATTTTTTTTGCGTTTATTACTTCTTAAAGCATCAATTTCTGCAATGATTGCTTTTAGTTCAGCGATCTTTTCAGCAAAAACTTCTTTATTTGGACCTGTTTCAGTTGCAGCTGCGCCACCTTCTGATTCTTCATCATCTTCGACAGCATCATCTGTTGCAACTTCTTCATCTTCTAAAACTAACTCTTCGTCATCTTTATCTTCAACAACTTCTGAATAATAGCTAGCATCAACAAAGCCTGTTGCAATGTCTGCTAAGCGCTGCTCCGGACCTAATGTTTCTTCATAGCGTTTGATCAATAAATCAACGGCTGGATGGAAGTTAGCTAAGTTAAGAAGAGAATTATTTAAACCTTCTTCAATACGGATCGCGATAGATTTTTCTTCATCACGAGATAAAAGATCAACAGTACCCATTTCACGCATATACATGCGGACAGGATCTGTTGTTCTACCGATTTCACTACTATCAATATTTGCTAATACTGCTGCGGCTTCGTCAACTGCGTCATCATCACCAATATTGTCACCAGCTAACATTAAGCTGTCCATATCTGGTGCTTCGTCACTCACCTTGATGCCCATCTCAGAGATCATCGCAATGATGCTTTCTATTTGCTCTGGATCGATGATGTCTTCCGGAAGGTGATCATTGATTTCAGCATACGTTAAGTAACCTTGCTCTTTACCTTGAGCAATGAGTTCCTTAATACGTTGTTGTTGTTCTGTAAGTGTTAAAGCATTTTGCTTACTCATATGAATTCCGATAACCCTAATAATGTAAAAAACGCAATCGAATATTATACCATATTTGATGAAGTATTATATTCATCAATGAAGTTATATTTCAGTGGCCTATACCGATACCCATGTATGAAACAATGGTGATTATATTGTAAACTTCAATGATCAATATTAAATATATTTCAATTCAATAATGTTAATGCTCATTTTGCGACTCTAATTTCTCCATATTTCTCTTTACGCTGTCGTTCAGATCGATTTCCATTTGCTTTTTCTGCTCCACTGCATAATGCTGGGTGGCAGCTTCATTATCGCTGCAAGCTGTTAGAGAAAATATGCTTCCCGCTACTATTAAGTATAAGAAATTTTTCATAAAATTGATGCCCTATTTTTATCCCCATGGATTTGGTGTGATATTTCCTAAAATAACAGGATCTTTTGCCCCCGTTGCACTGATCAAATTGCTTGGGCGTTGATGTAAGGTTTGGTTACCCAATATTGCAAAGGCGATTGCTTCTTTAGCATCACTACTGAATCCGATGTCTTCTTGTGTTTGCACAGATATATTAGGTAAATAACTTCTAATTCTATCCAATAAATATGAGTTATAAGCACCGCCGCCGCCAATGATTACCTCATCAATAGCTAATTTCAGCATAATGAATTGTTGATAACTATCCGCAATGCTCCAAGCTGTTAATTCAGTTAACGTAGAGATCACATTTATAGGTTGATCAGAATATTTTTCACAAATGCTTTTGACCAGTTGTTCTCCAAATAATTCTCGACCTGTTGCTTTCGGTGGCGCTTCTTTGAAATATGGCAATGCTTGTAATTCAGAGAAAAGAGATTCGATGATATGTCCTGATTTAGCCACATCACCATTATGATCATATTCTTTTTGGTAAAAATATTGCATTGCAGCATTGATCATCATATTTCCTGGACCATTATCAAAAGCAAAAACTTCATCAGCTTTACAATTTTTTGGTAATACCGTCACGTTTGCGATGCCACCAATATTTTGTAGCAATCTATTCTTATCTGAATCTCTGAATAACAGATATTCGGTATAAGGCACTAAAGGTGCGCCATTACCGCCTGCGATCATATCCATGGGTCTAAAATTAGAAATGACAGTAGTTTTATGAGTATAGGCTATATGAGCAGGATCACCAATTTGTAATGTAGATGGTGTTAAGCCATTCATTGCTTGTGGGAGATGATGAATGGTTTGTCCATGTAATGCGATAAATTCAATGGGCGATTGAAAATCAAAATCAGCTAAAAGCTGAGAAACTGCATCACTGTATAATTGACCCAATTCAAAATTCAAAGAACAGATTTGTGCAACATTTGATGTTTCAATATGGCTCGCTGCTAATATTTGCTGTTGTATTTTTTTATCGTAAGGATAACTCTTATAATGAATGAGCTCGTATTTTGTTGTTTCATCAAAGCCTGTAATATCAACCAACGCGACATCAATACCATCTAAAGATGTGCCCGACATTATCCCAATTGCATATGCCATGTTTTATTTATCCTTTAATGCTTCAGATAATCGAGATTGTTTTGCATTTAATAAATTTGTCGCTGATTCGTAATCTATATTCTTAAGATGCATTAATATTGCTGTTTTAACATGATTATTGGCAGCTGATAGCAATTCGGCAGCTTCATCTTCAACAATATCTAAAATAGAAACCAACATATTAACTGCGCGTTTATGCAATTTTTCATTGGTTGGTTTTACATCTACCATTAAATTGCCATAAGTTTTTCCGATTTTAATCATGCTACAAGTTGTGAGCATATTTAAAACCATCTTTTGAGCACTGCCAGCTTTTAATCTTGTAGAGCCTGTAATGATTTCTGCACCAACAAGTACCGGTATTTTTATATTGGCAAGTTTTAACATTGGATTATTATTGGTACAAGTTATCGCGATCGTTTGAGCACCCAATCTCAATGCATATTCTAAGCCTGCAATACAATATGGCGTTCTACCCGAAGCGGCGATTGTACATAAAACATCATTTTCATTAAAATTGATATTCATTAAATCTTCTACCGCCGCCAATTTATTATCTTCGGCATTTTCGACAGGATTTCGTAGTGCTTTATCACCGCCAGCAATAATTCCGATAACCGTTTCTTCACCCACACCAAAAGTTGGTAAACACTCCGATGCATCTAAAACACCTAATCTTCCAGAAGTTCCTGCACCTAAATATATTAATCTGCCACCTTTGGCGATGGCTTGGCTAATTAACTCAACAGCATCTGCAATGGATGGCGTCACTTGGGCGATTGCATTAATCACATTTTGATCTTCATGATTCATTAATTGAACCATTTCTAAAGTAGATAACGTGTCAATATTTCGTGAAAGTGGATTTTGCTGTTCGGTTAATAACAAATTGATATTTTCTGTTGTCATAATTTATATACTTTGACCAAAAATGAGTTGAGCTTTTCTTACACAGGATTCATTCGGTTTATCTGAACATTCGTAAATACGGATCCATAACTTACGAGTTTTAATAAAACGACTTGGGCTGTGCCCTTCAAAATAATTTACTGGTAATCCATTTATTTGTGAGCGATCAATTAGAAATCTTTCATAGCCTCTTAATCTACCAACAGCATCATCAAATTTCTTTAAAGGCTCAGTGAAATAGAAAGTTAAATATCTTCGCCCATTATTTACAGAATATTCAAAAGTTGATTGCTCAGGAAAATTCTCAAGGGTTTCTGTTGAATAATAATTGGCTCCTTTTTTCTCAAAAGTAATGCCTAAAATATCAGCTGCTTCTTCCCTATCAAAACCTTTTTGATCACCATTTTTAGAGGATGCTAAATATAGAAATCTTTTCATATTATCTGTGAGTTGATCTTCTGAATAAGCGGCTGTGCTTAATAGTAGATTCAACATAGAAAATGTCAGAATGAACTTTATCAATTTTATCATTATTAGATTCCGAAATTAATTCGTTAATATTTTAATGAATATTTCATATAAATGCTCTGTCATCAATTTTAAATCATCAAAATCTCTTTCTTTGCATTCATCAAAAGCAATATTAATCCCTTGATAGATCATCAAAGCAACTAATTCAGGTGATTTGACTTTCCATGCGCCGACTGCATTTCCTTCATCAATGAATTGAGTTAAAAATAGAATGACGCTCGTATGTTCTTTTCTCTCATCTAAATAATATTGTTGCTGGAATAATGCGATGTGCTCATCTTTATGATCAAAATAATATTGAATGCTGCCCATGCACCAAGCATGCACTTTTCCCTGCCAATCACCACTTGGAATTCTGGCCATATAATCTGCGGTGAGTGATAAAAATCCGCGAATGTAATTTGCCCTTAACGCTAAAATTAAATCCTCTTTGGATTCGAAATAGTGATAAAAAGTGCCCTTCGCAATATCAACTGTTTTAACAATATCGTTAACAGTTGTATCTTTTAGCCCATATTCAATAAATAACTTAAGCGAAACTTGAGAAATTTCTGCATATCGCTCATCATAACTTTTTGTTATACGCATATTTGTCCTTTAAATTTTGCACATTTAATTTTAAATTTATTTCAAAACCTTTAGACCGATGGTCAGTCGTTTAATAATATTATAATCCATAGATATATGCAAATAAAAAGCCCGTAGATTTACGAGCTTTCCAATAATTTATTTATATGTTTATTGAGTAATTATTCAATTACGATTAACAAATCTCCAGCTTCAACTGTATCGCCAGCTTGCACATAAACATTCTTCACAACACCGATCTTCTCGGAACGAAGAATCGTTTCCATTTTCATGGCTTCCATCGTTAGCAATGCATCGCCTTCTTTCACATTATCGCCAACTTTAACACGCATTAACCCAATCATTCCTGGCATTGGTGCGCCAATGTGACTTTTATTCGTAATATCTGCTTTAGCTCTTTTTGCACCTAATCCTTCCAAGCCTTTTTTCAAAGTTTTAAAGATGCGTTGCTCACCATTTAACTCATAGAATACTTGGCATTCTCCTTTCGCATCAGGCTCAGCCACCACAAGCATGCTAATTAATAGGTCCTTCCCTTTTTCTAGCTGAACAGTAAAGGTTTCATCCTCAACCATCGGATAAAAATAGTTCTTCGTTGGGATAATAGAAACATCGCCATACTCATAACGGAACTTCACAAAGTCACTGAACACTTTCGGATACATAATATAAGAAGCTAAATCTGTATCAGTCACTTTATATTTAAACTTATTGCTCAATTCAAAGCGCAATGCATCAAAATTCACATCTGGTAATTGGCTACCTGCTTGCTCAACTTCAGGCTTTTTACCGTGTAAGATCTTTTGAGTTAAATCCTTTGGCAAGCCACCTTGTGGAAATCCTAGTTCACCATTGAATAATCCAACCACAGAAGCTGGGAATGCAATTTCCCTTTCAGGATTTTTCACATCATTCGCCGTGAGATTTTGCGTTACCATCATCAACGCCATATCACCCACAACTTTAGAACTTGGCGTAACTTTAACAATATCTCCAAACAACTCATTCACATCAGCATATGCTTTTGCCACTTCATCCCAGCGAGATTCTAGCCCAATGCTTCTTGCTTGCTCTTTCAAGTTTGTATATTGTCCACCTGGCATTTCATGACGGTAAACATCCGATGTTCCTGAGCGAATATTTGATTCAAATGGTGTGTAATATGAGCGAACACCTTCAAAGTAAGTGGAAATCTGTGTAATTGCATCATAATTAAAATGAGGATCACGATCAGTATGCTCCACAGCGCGCAAAATTGATCCCATCGGCGCTTGGCTTGTGAGCCCTGAGAAACTATCAATCGCAGTATCCACAGCATCCACACCTGCATCAATTGCAGCCAAAATACTTGCACCTGAAATGCCTGAGGTATCATGCGTATGGAAATGAATCGGTAAGCCAATTTCATTTTTTAATGCTGTCACTAATTCTTTAGCAGCTTGCGGACGACATAATCCCGCCATATCTTTAATAGCGATGATATGCGCGCCAGCTTTTTCCAACTCTTTAGCTAATTTCACATAATAATCTAACTGATATTTCGGGCGCGATGCATCATGAATATCTGATGTATAGCAAATGGCCGCTTCACATAATTTACCTGTATCAATCACAGAATCCATGCAATAGCGCATATTATCAACAATATTCAATGAGTCGAATACTCGGAAAAGATCAATGCCTTTTTTCGCGGCTTGCTCCACAAAAAACTTAATCGCATTGTTTGGATAGCTTGTATAACCCACACCATTCACACCACGAATCAACATTTGTAATAAAATATCAGGCATTGCTTCGCGCAGTTTTTCTAATCGATCCCATGGATCTTCATTCAAAAAGCGCATAGCCACATCAAATGTTGCTCCACCCCAACATTCTACAGAAAACATTTTTGGCAATAATTTTTGATAATACGGCGCGATTTTCAATAAATCATAACTGCGCACTCGCGTTGCAAACAATGATTGATGAGCATCGCGCATCGTTGTATCAGTGATTAAAATCTCTTTTTGATTCAGCATCCAATCACTGAAGCCTTTTGCACCCAATTCATCCAAGATAATTTTTGTACCTTTGACTTTTTTATCTTCAACGGTTGGCTGTAATGTTGGTAATACAGGTGTCACAAAGTGTTTCGGAAACTCACGCCCTTCAACTTCAGGATTACCATTCACTTGCACTTCAGATAAGAATTTTAATAAATAACTAGCACGATCTCGTCGCACTGGGAAGCTGAATAATTCAGGTGTTTCATCGATAAAACGCGTAATACATTCGCCATTAATGAATAATGGATGATTAATGACATTTTCAACAAACAGTAAGTTCGTCGCAAGACCACGCACACGGAATTCTCTTAGAGCACGATCCATACGGTAAATGGCTTCTTCTGAATTTCTGCCCCATGTAGTGACTTTTACCAATAAGGAATCGTAATAAGGTGTAATCACAGCACCTGCATAGGCTGTTCCGCCATCCAAACGAATACCAAAACCTGCAGGAGAACGATATGCATTAATTGTACCGTGATCAGGCGTAAAGCCATTCGATGGATCTTCTGTTGTAATTCGGCACTGCAAAGCTGCACCATTCATCACAATTTTATCTTGTGATGGCACTTCTAGTTCTTTTTCGCCAATATTCAAACCTTCCGCAATACCAATCTGTGCTTTAACAATATCAATGCCTGTGATTGCTTCTGTAACTGTGTGCTCTACTTGTATGCGAGGATTTACCTCTATGAAGTAGAATTTTTGCGTATCTGCATCCATCAAAAATTCTACTGTACCCGCATTTAAATATTTTGCAGTTTTACCGATTTGTACAGCATAACCACAAACTTCTTGGCGCAATTGATCATTTAAATAAGGCGCTGGTGCACGCTCAACAACTTTCTGATGTCTTCGTTGTACCGTACAATCGCGCTCAAAAAGATGAACAATATTGCCATCTGCATCACCTAAAATTTGCACTTCTACGTGGCGAGCACGCACCACTAATTTTTCTAAATAAACTTCATCATTACCAAATGCTGCTTTAGCTTCACGGCGCGCTACTTCAATGGCATCCAATAATTTACTTGAATTTTCAACTACTCGCATACCACGACCACCACCGCCCCAGCTTGCTTTCAGCATTACTGGATAACCAATTTCCTCTGCTATTTCTAGAGATTTTTGATCATCATATGGTAATGGCTCAGAAGCTGGCATGACAGGAACACCTGCAGAAACAGCTAAGTTACGTGCAGAAACTTTATTGCCCAATAGCTCAAGAATTTCTTGCCCTGGTCCAACAAAGATAATGTCATTCTCTTTACAAGCTTTCGCTAAATTAGGATTTTCAGCCAAAAAACCATAGCCAGGATGAATTGCATCTGCGCCTGACTCTTTTGCAATGCGAATAATATCGTCAATATCTAGGTAAGCAGCCAATGGTGGCTTACCTAAACCTACCAAATAGCTTTCATCTGCTTTATAGCGATGAACTGCTTTAATGTCTTGCTCGGAATAAATAGCCACTGTATTAATGCCCAATTCTGAAGCTGCACGCATAATACGGATAGCAATCTCAGAACGATTCGCAATTAATAACTTTTTGATTCTACGACCATTTTGTAACTCTGATGCTGCATGAATATTCATAAACAATTCCTAGATAGAGTAAATAATAAAATCAACGCATGTACTTTTATAATGCACTTATCTGGAAGATTCAATCCATCTATTTTGAGGTTTTGTTCAATTTTATCTTTCAATGAAGATAATAAAGTAGCTTATATGTAATAAATATTATTTATTTAATATCAATACAATCATGTAAATATGCTTTATTTCATAGATTTTCATTTCTAAAATTTTATTAAAAACTGAAAATACAGCTAATATTTATCATTATATAAATGCAACAAAATTTCATTAAATATATTTTTTAGCAATTTTGTTTCCATGGTTTAAGTGATTCAACTAAAGAGTATTAAATTATCTCTCCACCACACAACGAGATAACAACCAATCTCGTGAAATTCCTGCATCATCCAATGCTTTCTTTAATCGATCACTGATAAAAAAGCTGTCTCTTAAACGTGAATCTGCCCAAAGATCTAATCCTGTTTCTAATGCAGCAGAATTAATAATAAAGCCATCTTCTACTAAATCAGGGTTTTCATATGGAGTCAGTTTTTTAGAAGGATTTTTCCACCAAGCAATATTTTTACTTTTTTCTAAATCACAATATTCATTAGTTTCTGCGATATTCAGTAAATAAAACGAGCATTCACATTCAATACGATCACCAGAAACAGCATCATAAGGATCAAGCTTAATAATATCTGTGTTGCCTAAATTATATTGCTTTAAAACTTCCGCACTTTTTTCATTAATAAAAACAAATTGTCCAGTACCCATAAAAATGCTTTTATCACATACCAACGATTCTTCAGGAGTCTTATAAAAACGAGTCGGAATATATTCAGGTAGTAATTTTTTTTTTCCTTTGAATTTTCTTGCTAAATCAGCATAATTGATACTATTCTCTTTAAATTTACCTTCTGTTTCTTGGCGTTCTTTCTGAGATAAAATATGGCTGTATTGAAGCAAAAATTGCGAATCAATTTTCCCTTCTACAGATAAATTATAATCAGCCCATCTCTTATCTGTATTTCTCATTACATTACTAATCCACACATGTTCTGTCATTGTTTTCTCCTTGATGAATAAATGCATTGTTAGCACAATTTAAAAACTTATATCAATATTTTGATGTCATAAAAAATCGTAACTTAAAGTTATATTTAGTCATTAAACCTTGATAATCCTGCCTTCTGCACTTCAATATGAAACTCGATACTATTAAAGCTCTTACATAGATCATATTCTTTTAAACTTATTTTTATACAGTGAAGTGCATTATTCAGTATTTTTTCCTTTTTTTAGCAAACAAACACTTAGCAAACTACTAAAAAGAATAAACATATATATTCCTATAAATGATATATGAACAGCTCCCAGCCAATCCAACTGCTGGGTTATATATATAAACAAAAGATCATATTTATAATGACTGTTCATTCTAGTATCTATAGTTACAACGCCAGAGTTCCAAACTATCCCTAAAAACACCCCCAAAAAAAGAATCCATAAATGTTTGCGTTCAATATGAACAAACTGTATGCAATATTTATAGTGATAGAAAAATGCAAAAGGAGAAAGTAATAATGTAAAACACATAGTCGAATAATAAAGTTTTTGATTAATGACCATTCCTGCTTTCACAAAGAAAAATTTATTTAACATTTGAATATTTATTTTATTTTCAAATAGATAGCCCAATAAAATACTAAAAAGTAACCAGAAAAAAATGCAAATAGCTACTTTAGTATTATTAATTCTCATTTTTTCAATTTTATTTTTCATATAGAATAAGCCTTTATTATTTTTATCCGCATCATAGCTTATGACGAAGTAACAAAAAAACCGACAAATATGCCGGTTTTTACAAATTCAAAAAATTATAACTTAAAGTTATATTTAGCCATTAAACCTTAACAATCCAGCCTTCAGGTGCTTCAATGTCGCCAAATTGAATGCCAACTAACTCATTATAGAGCTTAGTTGTAACAGGACCCACTTCAGTTTCACTATAAAACACATGGAATTTATCATTTGTTTGAATACCACCAATCGGTGCAATAACTGCTGCTGTGCCACAAGCCCCTGCTTCAGTGAATTGATCCAATTTATCGAGGTAAATATCACCTTCAATTGCTTCCATACCTAAACGCTCTTTGGCTAGATGCAACAATGAATATTTAGTGATGCTTGGAAGAATGGATGGCGACGTTGGTGTGATGAATTTATTATCAGCTGTAATACCAAAGAAGTTAGCAGAACCCACTTCTTCAATTTTAGTGTGCGTTGCAGGATCTAAATAAACACAATCTGAGAAGTTACGCTCATTGGCTTCATAACCCGGCAATAAACTTGCTGCGTAGTTTCCACCCACTTTAGCTGCGCCTGTGCCCATTGGGGCTGCACGATCATATTCAGAGATAATGAAGTTGGTCGGCGTTAAACCGCCTTTGAAATATGCGCCCACTGGCATACAAAATACTGTGAATAAAAACTCAGGTGCAGGTCTTACACCGATATTTTCACCCACGCCAATGTACAATGGTCGAATGTATAATGCAGCGCCTGTACCATAAGGTGGCACGTAAGCTTCATTCGCACGCACAACTTCTTTGATCGCTTCTACAAACATTTCTTCAGAGATTTGTGGCATACGCAAACGGCGAGCACTTTCATTCATGCGTTTTGCATTCTCATATGGACGGAACAAGTTAATTGAGCCATCTTTGGTGCGATAGGCTTTTAAACCTTCAAAGCACTGCTGACCATAATGCAAAGCTGTCGA
>CANRJJ010000014.1 GCA_947630895.1 uncultured Wohlfahrtiimonas sp.
AATAAGCGTAAGAAGAGCGCCAAAAAGAGTAATTCTGTCTTTTTAGTTTTCACAATCGCTTGAATATTCTTGGCACAACTTTCAGCGTCCAAACTACCTGCAAATGGTGGATTGGCTAAAATTAAACTGAATTTTTCTTCAATGCCTGAATGTAATTCACTTAAAGAATCACGATTTTCAATGTGTGGATTTTCAACACCATGCAACAACATATTCATTGATCCAATTCGTAGCATTGTGCTATCAAAATCATAACCAAAGAATGTTTCGCTGTTATAGCGTTCAGTGCTTTCTGGGCTCGCAAAGATCTCAGAACTATGATGCTCATTTAAATATTCACTTGCCGCAACGAGGAAGCCAGCTGTACCACAAGCAGGATCACAAATGGTATCCGTTGCTTTGGGCTCCATCATTTCTACAATCATTTTGATGATGTGGCGAGGCGTTCGGAATTGTCCATTTTGCCCAGCAGATGCGATTTTGCCGAGCATATATTCATAGAGATCACCTTTGGTATCTTGGTCATCCATAGGAATTTCAGCCAATAAGTCTACAACTTTAGTTAAAAGCGCAGGCGTTGGAATCGTAAAACGAGCATCTTTCATGTGGTTGCTGTAAGTGGTGTTATCTTCAGAACCGATGCTTTTAATGAAAGGAAAAACCTCATCTGCAACAGTGTCATATAGCTGATCAGGATCTCCTAAGTTAATAAACTTAGACCAACGCAAGTTATCTTGTTCAGGTGTAAAAATAGGGCTTTCAATCGGTTGTTTAGTACGATTGGCTTTATATTCTTTAGTGATTTGGATTTCATCCAAACGACGAATGAAAAGTAGATAAGTCATTTGCTCCATGACTTCGAGTGGGTTAGAAATACCACCACTCCAAAATGCATTCCAGATTTGGTCTACTTTGTTCTTAATTTCGCCTGTGATCATGTGTTTTTCTCTCGCCCTGCAAACTATGCAGTAATATTTAGTAAAATTGCTCTCAATATTAGTTTATACAAGGGGTTTAAGCAATTTTATTGAGCTTGTAGGGTGAGATTTTTATAGTGGAGAATTCTAAAAATTTTCTTCATCCAAAAGTTTTGCTGCTTTTACAATAGCCTGACTTATTTTGAGATCTGACTCGCATACTTCTATAAAATGTCTATATTCTTCATTAGTCATTTTAATTTTTGAATAGGACTCTTGCATTGAAATGACATCGTCTTGAATTAAATTTTCAATATATTGAGATAAAGTAATATCTTGTACCGCTGCTATTTTTTCAGCCAAAGCGCTTATATTCGATGAGAGTGAAATTTCGGTGTTTTTAATTTCGACAGGCGTTAATTGAGCAATAGATTCATTTAAACGTTCTGCATTCTTAGGTGAAGATAGAAGATATAAGGTTTCCATTAAGCCATTGTAATGAGCTTTAGACATGATTACGACGTTTCCTTCAGCCCTAGTGATAACAGCGACTTCAAGGCCATCAATAACTTTGCTTAAAACAGCTTTTAAATCATCACGAGCTTCAGAATATGTGAATGTGTGCATATTTATACCTCATAGAATATAGATTACATATTTAGTTGTATTATTTTTTGTTGCAATACCGTTCTATATTATGCAGAAGCTTTATGCACAATAATAGGTTTACAAATTTAAACAAAATAAATCCCTCAAAACGTTGCAAAATTTGAATATCTAAATATTATTTGATTTTCCGAGAAATAAATATAAATGGAAATTAAATGAAAAATATATTTTTAGAAAAAGATATGAATAATATTATTGAGGAATTAAATATATATTTGAAACAAGACTTAGGTCAGGTTAATAATATATATCTGGCACATTTTGATCCAGATTCTGGGCATTTTGTTCTCGCATTAGAAAATAGATCATTGTATGAAATATATTTAAGATTTAATGATCATTTTGAAAATGATGATGGATTTCACAAAACTTTTGTAGTTTCTGTCTTGAACTATCAGAGTCGAGATCAAAAAACACGTGATGATTTTCAAATAAAGGCATTGAAAAAATTAGTACCATTAGTTGAAAAATATGGCTATATGCAAATTCTCTATGAAGGATATGCAGAAAGCGTTAGATTATTAGCGATAGATTTAGGATTTAAAGGTTATTCATCTAGAATGCGCTCTATGAAAGTTGTTAAGCCAGAAAATAATAGTGACTTCTATCACTATTCAATATCAACCTTAGCATTAAAGTCGAAATTAGAAGAATATGCTGCTTAATTGAATAAGTTAATGCTGTTATGCGGTCAAAGTTGAAGAGAGCAAATATAGTTATTTGCTCTTTAGAATAGTACTCTTATTGATTACGCTAATGAATTATGAGCCCCAAGCTTTTGAAAAATTAGCGCTATTTGAATAAGGTTCATTGGTTGGTTTTTTAATTTTAACAGTCATAGGAAAAGGGAAGTCTACTCCAAGAAGTAATGCTTCTCCTTGGCCTAAAACAGGAAGGAATGATGCAGATCTGTGGTCTATAGAACCAACAGCTTTTTTTACAATCTCCTGATCTTTATCGTTTGTTAGACGATGAACAATTAAAGTTCCGATTTGGCTTAAAACATCTTCAGGTATATCTCTAGGCCGCTGGGTTGCTATCACAACATTTAGTCCATATTTTCTACCTTCTTTAGCAATATCACCAAAAGCATCTAATTTAAATACGCCTTGTTGGTCATCACCAATTTTTTTATTTAAGAATTGATGAGCTTCATCGATAAATACCAATAATGGTTGATCATGAGTGATTTTATTTGTTCTGGCTAACTCTAATAGCTTTCTACCGATGACATTGACTAATAACTCTCTGGAGTTTGCTTCGAAGGGAATCTCTGATAAATCTAATCGTAAAATTCCATTATCCTTTGTGGTAATAAATTCTGAGAGTAAGTCAGGTATTGTTTTTAAATTACTATCACAATCAATCATCCATTTAAGATGAGGATTATGAGACATAGCTTGTATTCTTGATATCAGGTTTAGACAAAAACCTACGTCATTATCAGCAATACTTCCCCAAACAGCTGGATTATTAAAGTTTGGCTTCACGCATTCTTCGATAATTTGATCACCTAAGTGAGAAAAAGACCACTCGGATTTTTCTAAGGCAGGAGATATTTCGAGCAGAGCTTTTTCGACACCTTTCTTCGGTTTGCCTGCTTTCTCTAAATTTCCATTTTGATTAATAAATATATCTTGAAAATTAAATAGGTTATTTTGATATATAATTTTCAAGCTTTTAATAGCCTCGGACAATTTAGGAGCTTGGCTTTGCGCTGATGGGCGTAATAAAGCACGAATATCAGAATCAGTAAACATCCAGTGAGGGTAGGTTACTTGATTCAGTGCTGTTGCATTACTGTGATCTCCAACATAATAACTATAACAAGGTAATTTGGAATATTCTCCTGTAGCATCTAGTAATAATACTTTTCCACCAACCTGGTGAACATTTTCTATAAGGTTAGCCATGGTGTAACTTTTACCACCACCAGTTGATCCTAAAATAGCACAGTGACGAGCAAAGAGCTTTTCAGGTGTAACACCAATTGTCACGGAAGAATCATGAGGCATTTCTGCAATTGGAAGATTTAAAGTTGTTCCATCAATTATACCTTCAGCAAGTAGGCTCACTAATTTTGGGTGTGCGGCATATACTTGAGCACCTAACTTGGGATATTGTTGAATCCCTTTATGGTTATTTCCTTTTTCGACATCTACGCTGACTAATAGTTGAATTAAAGCGATTGGATTATTTGAAGGAGTTATATCAGAAAGTTGATCGACAGTTAATCTTTCCCCATTTTCTAGCCAAACTTTAATGACTTTAGCGAGAATAGTGGTTTGGCCACAATCAATAAATACGAACTCATTTACTTCACCAATTGGAAGTCTAGTGCCCATTATCCAGTTTTGCTCACTGCTACCAGATTTTGTTAAATTTATTAGAGCTTCAGTAGCTGATACATTGATAATACTACCAACTCTTCTATTCGATTCATGTGGGGAAAACCAAGATTTTTGGGTCATTATATGGATCCTTCTAGAATCTGAGAAAAGCTAGCTAAAAGTTTTTCTTCTGGGCTTTGTATATGTCTATTAGGCAGCATTTTCAGACTGAAATTATCAAATTTGCTGTCAATGATCATAATTCTTGAATCTCCAGCAATAATTGCACGAGTTAATTTTTCTCTAATATCTGCCGAAAATGAACCTTTTGGATCGAATGGCTTCATAGTGACGATCAATAACATTAACTCTGGATTGGTTCGTAATGCCATAGTAATCGCATTATTTAGGTGTTTATCATTAAATCCAAAGCCAATACAGATGAGTGCAGTTTTAGGCTTTTGAACTGATTCCAAAAATGCAGAGATCATATCTAAATAAGGTGAATCATAAGATACCTGATATTTTGAGCTACTTGGATAAATAAAGACAGGATCTTGAGGGAGTGATCCATTCTGTATATTAATTTTTTGGACGATAGAGCTAGATTTATTCCAATCTACAGAGCCATGTAATTTATACAACTGAAATACATTAGAAAGATAGGCGTTATTTTGGGTTCTATTAACAATATCGTATTGAAACCAAGCAGGATTAAAATTAGCAGGATTTGAAAATTCAAAGCCATCAATTACAATCATTCCAGTGTTAGAAGCAGCTTTTTCAAATGCTAAATCATAATTAGTTGTGAACAATTTAAGTCTCTGCTGTTTAGGAGAACGACGACCTAAAGTGCGAATAAAGTTATTGTGAGCATCCCATGATTCTGTAGGTACTTGATCAACAAAATTTGTTTTTTGTAGGATAATTTCTTTGGCTTTATTGAGAAACTTATGTACTTTTTGCTGTCTAGTCTTTGATAAGTTATTTAATGGAATATATGCATCACATAGAGATAATAAAAGCTCTATATCTTTTTTTTGTTTTCCATCAGACCATGTTCCAGCAACAGAATAATAATTAACGCTTTTTAATACTTCTTGGAAATTAGGTAATTTTTCACAAGCCCTCCAAAGATCCCCCATACTAGGAGCAACTTCAGGAGTAGATGAGTTAAATGTTAATGATGTGCCAGATCCAGCTAAAACCAATAGGTTTTCAGCATCAAGAATTTGATTGATAAATTGTTGAGTCTTAGTTTTTGCCTCTTTATCATCATCGTTGTTTGTTATTGTTTTCGGTTCATAGTTTTCATGAATTTGTGAGGAGAAAACCTCGATAGTTTCATCATTAGTTGTTTTAGTTGGCATAAGTCATCCTATGGGTAGTAATTAGAGGTAATTTCTACTCGATATATTTAGTTAATAGTAGGCTAAAATTTTGTTTGTACATTGATCATCAGAGTTTTTGTGAATACTGTCAAGATGACATTTTCTACATAAAAAATTATGGTAATCTCACCTAAAAATAATAGGATTCAATTGTAGAAGTGTCGCACAAATATAAATGGTCTTACATTACTAGCTTAAGGATTACTATGTTTCAAGTTATTTATAATAATTCAAATAAAAATCACTTATTAAAAGATTATTGGGCAATGGATAACTCAGCTGATTTTTTGTATTCCAAGGATTTTTTATCTATTAAATATAATAGTCCTATTCACATGTTGGATATGCTTGTTAAAGATTCAGGTTATGCAGTTCTTAAGGAACCATCTTTTCTTTGTTATCAATGTCATGAGCCTCATCAATATATGCAGAGAGCAGATTTACAGATACCGATAACAGCAGAGACAATCTGTTCTCAGTGTATTGCTTCCGACATTGATAATATTATTCAAGAAGAATATGAAATCCTAAAATGTTACGTACAAAACTATTATAAAATTGCTAGTAATAATCAGAGGAAAATTAGATATCAAAATACAGCTGAGATAATTCATTCATTAACGCTCTTAGAAATGATCTTTTTATACAATATCATTAATGAGGTAGAGCCAAATAATCTAGGGGAACTTCCACTAAAAGCCTTTTCAAAATTTATTTATTCTGAATCGAAGAATAATAATGTCATACAAAGTCTTATCGAAAAAGGATTGCTTTCACATCCTGTAGATGAAGAAATTAATAAACGTTTAGTGGATTTATATTTTCTTTGTAATCGTTTTAAAAGTGAAATTAATAATCAACAGACGCTTAAGATTTGTGATGAAGTGATACAAGGATCTGTTATTCATACTCAAAATTATATTTTGTGGAAACCAAGTTTAATTTGGAAACCTAGCGAATGTTCGTTTCAAGAATTTTCTGATTTGTTATTGATAAAAATAGATAAACATCAAGTTGTACTGAAGGATCTTGAACAAATAAACATTTATTTAAAGCAGAAACGCTATAGTGAGGTGCTCTTTTTAGCTGAAGTCATAGAGTATAATCATCAAATGAAGATGAAAAAGTCCAATGCATTTATATCTAAATCGAAAGAACTCAGTGAGCATTACAATATTAAAATGATTTATGGGTATTTTATGGCAAGTATAGATTTAAGCTTTATAACCCTAGATCACTTGCCTGAAATGAAGCGTTATAAACTTAAAAATTCTTTGTATTCCAATTATTTCATTGGTAATAAAGTTAAGAAATTTTATGAAAAAAATATGCCTAGTAATTATAACTATTCTAAGAATATTGCATTCATAGAGGATAGATACAAACTAGGCAATATTTGGTTAGAAACACCTATGAATGATTTTATTGGCCTACTTATTAATAAAGTAAATATATAAACCAAACCACCTATACAGTAGCTCATCTATTGGTGATATTTTTGTGACATTGATTGTTCTTCTAAACCACCTATACAGTAGCTCATCCACGACCCCTTGTGGGCATGATCTCCCACAGCTTCTAAACCACCTATACAGTAGCTCATAATAAAGATATAACAATAGATTTGTTAATGTTCTTCTAAACCACCTATACAGTAGCTCATAATAAAGATATAACAATAGATTTGTTAATGTTCTTCTAAACCACCTATACAGTAGCTCATCAACAGGCGCATATTCTGTAAATGTGCCCGTCCTTCTAAACCACCTATACAGTAGCTCATCACAACAGTCGACAGCAACGGCTTCATCAAGCCTTCTAAACCACCTATACAGTAGCTCATGGCGATTGGACTAGCTCAACAGTTCAATTCATCTTCTAAACCACCTATACAGTAGCTCATAAGTGCTTTGTTCGAGCTTCTGACAATGATATCTTCTAAACCACCTATACAGTAGCTCATAGCAAGGCAGCTGCATTAGCTATTGAATTTTGCTTCTAAACCACCTATACAGTAGCTCATAGGAATTTTATATGAAATTTTCAATAAAAATAATATGTTGAGTAGAAATTGTTATAAAAATCAATTGTTATTGGATATTGTTTAACTTATTGATTTTAAATATATATTTCTTTTGGTAAAAAATAAAGGTTAAAATTCAGGGACAGATGAATGGTTACTTAGACCATAGGTTGAAAAAGAGAGGCTGTCACTAGGCTTACTCATAAAAATTTTATCTATGTATAATTTTAAGTGTTGTTTTGTAGTCGAGCTATAAATACTAATATTTGGTAGAGCAGTCTGTGAAATGGACCAATGTTGAAAGCCAAGTAAAGCTTCCTCATAACTAAGATTTTCTTGTTTGGCTTTATGTGTTGTGAGCCTATTTATTTTTTTATTCATTTCATTTTCGCCGAGAATACGTTTACGTTTGTAAATGGCATATCCACTGATATCTGTAGGTGTTGTATAAATTGAAGTGACATGCACATAATCAGAAAATTTTTTTAAGTGTTTTGATATATTAATTTGCTCAAGAATAAGATTGGCTGGGGCAAAAATTCGCAATTTAGAGCCTAGTATTCCAATATTTTTATTTTCATCAAAATAGTACTCAGGAAATGATACTCCAATATCTGTATGGCCTCTTAGGTTTTTAGCCTCTACCAGCCTTAGATGAAGTATTTCATAGATTTTTGACCATAGTTTTCCAGATGAAATAAATCGATTATTAATCAATGTGATTTCGATAAAATACTTCATATTTAATGCCTTATATTAAAATGTGTGAGACATAAGCAAATCCTTTTTTTCCTAAATAAAAGGAAGAGACACCTGAATTTTCAATGATATTTTGCAATTCTATTGCACGTTTTTCTGAGATCTTTAAATTTATGACTAATTGTCCTGTAGCTTTCTGAAGTGTATGTAAAACTTCACCCTCGCCTTTATTTCTTGTTTTCAAGAAATATGGATTTCCCCAAACCATTTTTTCTGGCCCTGTTGAGAATCTTTTCATAAAATTTTTGATAGTAAAATTATTATGGGAAATACCTGTTAAGCCACCACGTGGAGCTAGTATCATGTTAGTGTCGTATCTTTTGGATAATCTATCTAAATTTAAATACAAGGCAGAGCAATATAGTGAAAGTACTTTCACTTTATTATTAGATTCATTTAAGATAAATTTGGGATAATTGGCAGACAAAATATCAGCAATTGTTTTAATTTTGTGATTGTTATCTGCTCGTATTTCACTGATTTCTTTAAATTTATTGATAATTTCTAACGGGTGAAGAGTTGGATTTTTCTGAGGTTTTATAGCCTCATCTTGAACGAATAGGTATAGTTCCCCCAAGTCCATCCAAAGCACACTCCAGAACTCTGAAGCATAAGCTTCTTGTAGCCAAGGATCATCAGTTTTAATTAAACCAGTGAATGAATCACGTTCAGTATTCCCAGAAATATTACGAAGATAGACAACTTCATTACTAATGATTGGAAAATCTTGTATATCACTCTCTTGTAATACAGATTCTATTTTCTTGAAATAATAGTTAGGTCTCTGTCTAGCTTGATATAGTTTTGCTTGTTCACCAATTAAGCGATTTAAGATCCCCATTACAGTATCTTTTGTAATTTTTCTTTGAATGTAGTGATTAGGCTTTCTAAGTTCATGCATTGATGCAATAAAATTACGACCTTTTGGTGGTAATGGTTCTGTGTTAGAACCATCTAAAAAGGAATTTCTCCAGGAGCCTTCATATTCAATAATGATTTTCATAAACCACCTCTTATTCAGCTTTAAAATACACCGCATAATTTTTGTGTGGTTCAGTGTTGAATAAATATGGATTACGTTTAATGCGCATCATTTTATTACTATCGTTATAATCTACATCTAGTGTTTCTACATACATATAACCTTGTGATTGTTGAATTGAGAGCTCTCTTAGCATATTTAAGGTTTCTTGAACTAATATATCTATAGCTATGCTATCGAGCAAAATGCCTGCTTCACCTTCATGATAAATAGTGCCTTGGCGAACGTAATTATTATGGAATGTTGCTTTAGGGGTTCTTGAAGGGGCTAAGCTTTTAATAAATTTTTGAATTTGTTTAGCAATTTTTTTACCTTCATCATCTCTTATAATCATTGCAGCTCTCTCAAATTTTTTATCCAGCGATATAAATTGGAGTTTTTCAATATTAATGGAACCGTAGGCAATATATTCTGTATCTCCAAAGGTTGTTTTAGAAAAAAAAGTATTACTAGTGATCTTTTCTCCATTATCTTGAATCTTTCTCTCTTTTGAACCAGATCTTCCCATTTGTTCAAAATTGCCATTATTCAACTGGTCAATAAAATCACTCAAAAATAAAGGACTAGAACGATGACATTGACTAGATGTAATTGCATATCCTCTAATTAAGCCCGTAATTGATGCCAAAGTATGTATTAAATTCTCATTGTTTGCATAATTTAAATCATAGGCGTGATCACGAAATAAGTGATGGCGAATACAGTTTTGGCTAATATATAAAGGAGTTTCGTTAAAATTAATATCATGTACATTTTTGAGGTGTTTATAGCCTGTATCTACACTTATTTTTCCTGATAAGTTTGTGTAACCACGTAATTTAGGTAATAAGTGATTATTAACTCTTATAGAATCATTCATTAAAGGAAAATTACCATTCCAATTTACAACACCATGTCCATAAGCAATTATTCTAAAATCGACACTTTTCACACCTGTAATTTTAGTCATCCTTATTCCTTTATATTTTTAATTTGAGTATATATAACTAATTATTAATAAGATTTATTTATTATATGAAATACTTAAGATACTCCAAAATTTTTTACCTTCAGGTGTCTCAATTATCACATCATCTCCTTCTTCTTTACCAAGACAGGCTTTTGCCATCGGAGATTGTAGTGAGATGTATTGTCTGTTTAAATAAATTTCATCATTACCTACGATCCTGAATTTTATAACGGAACCTTCTTCATTTTCTAATTCTATCCATGCACCAAAGTAAGCTTTACCTTCTTGTTGAGGGTTGTATTCAAATCTTTGGGCTACATCAAATAGTTTTGTTAAAAAACGAATGCGGTTGTCTAATTGACGTAATTTACGCTTGTTTGCAGTGTAGTCGGCATTTTCTGACCGATCTCCAAGGCTTGCAGCCCATGCAACAATTTTCGTTGTTTCAGGTCTTTCTACTCTAAGAATGAGATCTAACTCATTCTTTAAGGTATCGTAACCTTCAGCGGTTAATAATTTTCTTGTCATGATAAATTTTCCAATGCTTTATGAATAGCATCCAATGTTGCAACTTTAAAAACTACTTTTTTTTCTTCATTCAAAAGAGCGCCTTGATCTGTTGATATAAGTTTCCATTCCTTTTGAAAGTCTTCAGATAATAGATATTGTAATGCTCTTATTTCAAGTTCATTTAATTTAAATGAGGCCTTTGTTTGAACAGCAGGGCTGTGATCATAAATTTCAATCCTATGTTTAGGAGGAATCATTTCATTAATCATTTGCTTAGCCTCTTTTAATTCAGAGGCTAATATCCTGACTAATATTTGATGTTTTGGGTTTTCAATTTCAGAAATCCAATCATTATCAGTTTGTGATAATTTTTTTAGCGTTCTATTGGGTGTACTGCTGTCAACAAAGGATTGAATTAGTGCTCTATATTTTTCACCAGTTTTATTGCGAATACTTTGTGCTTTAGGAACACCACGTTTATAACCTAATCGAGCAATAGTGGATATGGAAAAGTCACTCAGCCCACGTTCCTTTTGCTCTTGGCATATCTCATAAATTGCATCTAAAGATTCTTGGACTTTGTTGGATGAATCTTTTTTTAGTGACTCTAATAACTCTAAAGGGCCCATTTTTATCTCTCAATTAGCTGATGTGAATTAGATAAAATAAGCTCAATATCCGAAGAGCTGATTCTTTCAGCATAGTCTAACTCACTAAATTTAACTTTACAGTCGATGACTCTCATCATTTGATCCCATGACTTCAGCCTAGATGATAATAATTTAAAAATTTCATTACCTGCAAATAACTGCTGTTCTTTGGTTAAAGTGAATATTTGCGGAATCATATCATTAAACATTGCCATCTTATCGAATAACTGAGTTCGAGGATAAATTGCTTTATCTGCATTACAAGAACGATAAATTACAGCATTACTGCATACTTCTTGTAATTGCTGAAAATGGTGGGCTTCCTCTATTTCAATTTTAATTTCTGCATCCATCATTGTTACTAAACTCAATGTTTGATTTTGTGATAAATCATGTTTTTGGTTCATAATGCTTTGGCAACGGCTTATATGAGCATAAGATGATTGAATGTCGCACAATAACATATCAAGTTTTTTAGCAGCTGTTTCATACTCAGCCTCAACATTTCTTAACTCTATTTCTTGTTGGTATCGTTCATTTTTTCTAGTAAATTCCTGATACTTAATATTAGCGATATATTCTTCTTGGTCTAATTCATATAAGAGTTCATTTATGGAACTGATTTTTTCTTCTAATTTAGAACAAATAACTGACTGATCATTGGATTCCAACAAAATTTCATTTGTTATTGCCAAGAGCCCACCTAAAAAAGCAGGGCCAGTAATAAAATGTCGGCATCTTAAGCAATTTTGAGCACCTAGATAGCCATTTGGTGTAGGCATATGGAATATTTTATTGGCTGGTATTTGCTCTCCACCATCATCGCAACGAGATGCAGCATAAGGGCAAATTCCATAATCTCTAAAGACATAATTCCCAGCAGGAACATCGTTAGTTAAAGCTTGTAGCATTTCATTATGACTTCCAACTAACTGATTTTTTAACTCTTCGATTTTATTTTGTTCTATCGTTCTCTGTACGGCAATTGCTTCAGATTTTAAGGCCAATTTCTCTCCTTCATTTAATCTACGTCTAATCTCATCATTAGAAATTTTACAATAATAAATCGACATGATTACGGAGCTATGACCAACAACTTTCATAATAATTTCTATGGGCATGCCCATTTCCACGACATAAGCAGTAATAAGGCTTACTCTCATGCTATGAGGTGTATATTTGGAACTATATCGACTTAAAATAGAAAGATTGCCTGTGGTTTCAGCCAATTGTAAGTTTGAAGGCTGGATATGGTATAAAGATGCTGCTAATCTTGGAGTTAGAGCATTAGTAACTGATGCTGCTTCATAGTCTCCCCAACGTCTAAATAAAAAGCAATTAATTCCTCTAGATTTTCGTTGTATCTCATTTAAGTTGGTTCTTTTGCAATCAGCCCAAGATGTTGGTTGATCAATAGGATTATATTTTTGCTGCCATTTTCTTAATCTAACAAGCCAATATGCTAGATCTTCAGGAATCCAAGGGATAGTATAGCCAGCTCCATTATTACCCGTTTTATTGGTTGTGGTAAAAATACCGAGCTGATCATTTGCAAGCTTAGCAATGAAGGATTGATTCTTTGTAAAACCAGCAAACGATGATGTATTTTTTACCCAAATAATTTTTCCATTTTTATCTATATCTGCAATATATTCATCTGCTTCTCCTGAATCATTATATGCAATTTGTCGACCTCTTAATGGTATTTTAGTTAAAGCATAGGTATGAATCCAGTCAATTGGAATCCATAAATATGTTTGTCCATCTACAATTTTATACACACAATCAGGATCTTTTTTATTAATGACAGATGAGTCTACTTTAATCCAGTCTGCATCAAATATTTGTATATTTTTTAAGTCCTTGAAGGTTTTTGCTGTGCTAGGGATCATCCAATCTTGAGTGCGTTTAACAAAATGATATTGTAAGCATGGCTTTGTTGTTTCTGAAGGTGCATTGGCAGATACAGGGTCTTGATGAGCGAGCATAAGTACAAATGGATTTCTTGCATTAGCAACTAGCATAATTTCACCAGTTTCTTCATCCTCTATTGTTAAATCCGTTTTGATAACATAATCTAAAAACTCTTTAACACATGCAATTAATTGACGTTTCTTGTGCTCTGTATTGAAAGATTCAATAATTTTTTTGAGTGGTTTCAGATCAAATTTTTCTTGTGTTAAAAACTCATGAGGTGATTTACTTTGATCAAACGGGATAATGTATAATTTAACAAAACGACATAATTGAGTTTCTTTGGTTCCACTACCGAGTGCCTTAAGCATGAAAGCATTAATAGAAATTGCCCAAGCACTATATTCAGCAGGAATAAAATCAGGTTTAAAAGGCTCTTCTTTTCCTAAGAATTTGTACCAATTCTCCCACTCAGGATAGAGCCCTTCAGGATCTAAAGTATAACTTGGGTCATTTAGTCCTTTAACAAAATTAAGATATTCTTTAGCGTTTTTTAATCCTAATGCAACGATTTGTCCTTTTAACTCGCTATAAGATATAAATTCTGGGATCTCAAAAAAGTCTCTGTAGCTGACCCATTCGGAATATATTCTTTCAGGATGTGCAGGAAAACCATGTTGTTTATAATGCTTGCGATATAGTGCTGAGTTGGTTAATCCCGTATCTTTACATGCTTGTTTTAATTCAGCATAACTCAATTGTTGTGATGACATATTATTTTCCATATTTATCTTCGATGCACTTTAAAGCAATTGTAACTTCATCTAATGTTGGTTTGATATAAACTAAGCAAGAGTCAGGACTACGATGGTGCATAGCCTTTTGTATTGCTACTTGATCTAGACCAGCTTGCCTCGCTCTAAAGCCATAAGCATGTCGATGACCATGTTCCGTTGTTCCTAACTCTTTTTTAACATTTAGTCCTATTCGTTCCACTGCTCTACGGTGCAACCGTTGAAAATTTTTAAGTGTTTCGGGTTTACCTAGAGAATTAGTAAAAGCAAACGGATGAAACTCTTTCTTAGATGGTTCAATTCTTTGTTCTTTTAGATATTTTGCCCAGATTATTAAAAAATCTTGTGCTTTAGACGGTGGATTAAATACCACTTCATAGTAATTTTTCTTAGAAGATAGCAATGCGCCTTTCCAACCAGCGTATAAACGTTCTGTTATTAAATAGTTATTACGAGGCTTATATTTTGTTGTAGCGGATAAATACTCTTTTCTATTTTTATAGTTTGAATCTGGTGATGCGCCAAACTCAGGATGATAAACTCGTACTAAAGCTTCTCTAGGATGATTTGGATTCAAAGTAATGTCAGAAATATATATATGAAATATTTCACTTTTCCGAATTCCACCATAATTTAACAGCATAGTGATAGCTTGGGACTTATAATCTGGGATACCATTTCGATCAACAAAGCCTAGATAGAGCAATCTATCTAAATGTTCTTCAGGAAATCTTACAGCATCTTCAGTGGAATACAGCTCTTCATCAAAACCATTAACAACACGTACTTGTTTTTGATTGATGATTTGTTCGCTTTTGTTTGTAAGGTGATTTAAAAAGACTTTAGCTTGTTTGTGATAATAAGCACACCAATTTAAACGCTCTTCATAACTTGTTGCTTGCCTAAAAGGATTAATTCTATTTCCATCTGCGCTTTGACTAGATAAATAATCTGTGTAATGCGTAATATGAAAGAGTAAGTTATTTGCATCACGTATTGATCTTGGTCGCCAATACAAATCTAACGAGTCATAAAAATTTTGATAATCTATTGTTCCTGTTACCAAGCTTTCTGTAAATGCTTTTAAGATTTGAGTTGTGCTTTGTGTGTGAGGAACAGCATTTAAGTATTTCAGTAAAAGCACTACAGCAAAACAAGAACGCTCTTTCCAAGATTCACTTTTTACATTAAACCAAGCTAAATATCGTAAATGAGAAATTAATAATCCTTTTTCTGTATATATAGCAGGTAATGTGTAGGTTAAATTGCTAGAACAATCTTTATAATTTACATATATTTTTTTAACGAAAGGCATATAATATTTAGTACATAGTATGTAGTTATTTCATTAGATTAGATCATTTGTTTTATGGGTAGTCAATTGAAATATAGATTAAATAGTATATTTTTATGAGGGGTTATAATACAAGGAAAATAAGCATAAGTTGCGTCAAATTGATTGGAAAATTCATCATTTGAGCAAACGTTTAGAAGTTTTAAAACCTGTGCCATATTCACCTCAGCAAGAAGGTAAAATCTTTTTTGGTGCTTGGGTCACTTTGATCAATGAAGATGATGAGCAATTAAAATTTAGAATTGTTGGTCCTGATGAAATTTATGATCAAAAAGGTCATGTTTCAGTAGACTCACCAATGGCACGTGCGTGCTTAGGTAAAGAAGAAGGCGATGAAATTACTGTTAAAACTGATTTAGGGATTAAATATTGGGAAGTTGAGTTAATCGAGTATCAGAAGAAGTAATTGGCTAATAAAAATCAATAAAGATCTACAACATAATCTATAGCATTAGTGATTTTTATCATATATATTTTCTATCAAGAATAATAAATACATTATAAAAATTATGAGGATGCAAGATTATGAATCACATTCATAAATTAGTATGGAATTTAGATTTACAGCAATGGATTGTATGTGCAGAAAAAAGTGGCTCAAAAAATAGAAGTAGAAAAAATAAAGTATTAGGAACATTAGGCAAAATCAGCTTCATTCTTTTGTCTTTATCGTCGATGAGTTTTGCTGACCAACTGTGTACGGCAATGAATAGCAATAAAGTACCAGTTAATCCTGTAAATAGTAATTCAGGTTCTGGATATTTGCAAAATGCTCAGATTGTTTGTACAACATCTGGTGATATTAATGCAGGTTTTGGAGGAGAGAATGGTTATTCCGTTGGCGGCGTTAACCCTACTATTTCTAAAGATACCTCTATGGTGGAAAGATGGACGAATGCTGGAAATGAATTGGATGGTACTATCGGTATCACTGTCAATCAGGGTGTGGAGTTAGTCGCGTCTGAAAGCACTGGATTAGATAGAGGAATACTATACGTTCGAGCAGGTTATTATCGTAATTATGGTAATAGAGGTAATGGTCAATCGACTGCGGAATATGAGTTTAAAGGGATTGATACATACACTATAGATAATTTACTGAAGGTCAATTTAATTAATAATGGTTCTGTCACTAACTTAGCAAAACCTAATCCTGATACGCATGGTAACCCAGCCGCAATGGCAGTAGATTTTGGTGATATGCCTGTTGCTGTGAGATTAGAAAATAATGGATTATTGTCTTCAGTTGGTGCTAATACAATCAGTGTTGTGAGTTATCAAACCGTGCCTAGATATTCAATTTTTGGTGAAACGGGTTATGCTTTATTAGGTTTGGATCAGTATAAATACTCTTACAACAATACATTTTTAGTTGAAAATACAGGAACTATTATCCAATCTGGAGATGCCAATCATACAGAGGGTGTGGAATTTAATGGTGCAATCTCTATAGGTGTAGCATCAGCTAAAGAAGTTCATATCAATAATAGTGGGACGATAGAATCAGATACTTATGGAATCAATGCATCTTTAAGTTCAGCCATAAGTGATACATCCATTATTAATAGTGGTTCTATCACATCTAATAACGCAGATGCTATATATCTCAATTCAAAAACCTTTACAGCACAAGGATTGGGAAGACCCGCTGCTACACAATATACGAATAGTGTCACATTAGATTCTACGCTGGATAATTTATTAAATACTGAAACGGGTGTAATTAAAGGCGCAAAGGCAGGGGTTGATAACAGAGGGCTAATCACGACATTAAGTAATGCAGGTGAAATTACAGGTGGCTTGGCAGGTATCGAAAACTTTAATGGTGCAACTATCACGATCCTAGAGAATACAGGTGAAATCAGTAGTAATCAAACAGGGATAAGTAATGAAGGTGTTATAGAGTCATTAATTAATTTAGGCGCTATTACGACCACTTCTAGTACAGGGCATTCTATTAAAACTGACGATGGCATAATTACGAATGGTATTAAAAACTTTGGTGTTCTTAATGGCGATATTGCGCTTGGAGCGAATACATTAAATTTATTAAGTGCGAGCAATGCAGCATCGGCTCAGCCAGAAGTTAATGGAGATATTATTGGTATAGATGGCTCGGTGATTGCAATTGGTGATTCTATCAATGTGACTTCTTTCAGAAATACTGATTTGCATATTGCTGATGTATCTCAGATTCAAATTAATGCCAACAGTGTCTTAACATTAAATAATGGTAGTAATTGGACAGCAAACTCTACCAATAATGATGCATTTAAAATTGTAGGAACATATCAAAGTGATGGTAATACTGCATTGAATGGCAATGTACTTTCATCGGGCATTATGAAAATACTCGATCGATCAAATTCATCAGTATCTACGCTGACCATCAATGGAAACTATACTGGAGATGGTGGGGTATTAATATTAAATACAGATTTAGGCGATGATAATTCCTTGACGGATAAGTTTGTCATTACTGGTACAGCAATAGGTTTAACTGAGTTGCAGGTCATTAATGTCAATGGTTCGGGCGCACAAACAATTAATGGTATTCATGTGATTCAAACAGGTTCATCAGAAACAAATGAGACATTTTATTTAAAAGGTGGATACGTTACTGCAGGGGCCTATGATTATTCTTTGAATCTACGAGAAGCCAATACAGATAAAAATGATACTGAATACGCTAATTGGTATTTAGAAAGTAAATTGAATACCTCTGAGCCAGAACCGGATCCTAATATTAATCCAGATATACCAGTATATACACCTGATACGGGCTCATACATTGCTAATGAAATGATGGGAAATACATTATTTACATCACGCTTAGAAGATAGAGAGGGCGCAGAAAGGTATCAATCATCAGGGCAAGAACATGGTTTTTGGATGAGGATTTATGGTGGCCATAATAAATTTAATAGCATGTCGAGCCAATTGAAGACAGATGGTAACAGTATTGTGACTCAAGTAGGTGCTAATATTCTCACATTTGGTGAAAATAATGAATATAACTTAGGTGTAATGGGCGGTTATGCGCATTATAAAAGTGAGACGAAATCTCAGTTAACAGGCAGAAAATCATCGAATAAAATCGATGGTTATAGTATTGGTTTGTATGGTACTTGGTATCAGAATCCTGTGGATCAAACAGGTCTTTTTGTAGATAGCTGGATTTTGTGGAATCATTTTAAAAATAAAGTGACAACAGCTGATCGCAATGAATATAAATATAATTCATCAGGCATCACAGCTTCTCTAGAAGTTGGCAGTAATTATTTGATAGATAAATTTGGTAATAAAGATTTATGGATTCAGCCACAGGCTCAGTTAATTTATCAAGGCGTTCATGCGGATGATTTTTATGATGCGCAAAATGTAAAAATTGTTCATGGTTCTGATAATTTACAGGCAAGAGTGGGAGTGAAAGCCTATTTAGAAATACCAACTCAAAATGGAAATGGCACTTATCGACCATATTTAGCTTTAAATTATATTCATAATACAAATCCCTATGCAGTGAAAATCAATAATATTAAGTACTCAGTACAAGGCGCCAAAAATTTTGGTGAAGTTAAAGTGGGAATAGAAGGTAAGGTTACAGAAAATAGCCAAATCTGGATTAATGCATCATATGCCAAAGGCGGGCACGGCAATCATACATACCAAGGGAATGTTGGCTGGAAATATAATTTTTAGTCAGATATTTATAATTATTGTCTAAGCCTAAATACCATTGTGTGTTTAGGCTTTTTCATTGTATGTTATTCATCTCGTTATTTTGGATGTGCACAATGACAATCTTAGATTCATTATTAGCATTTACAGTCGCTGCAGGGATTTTAACCATTACGCCAGGATTGGATACAGCATTAATTTTACGTACAGCAATTAGCGAGGGTAAAAAGCAAGCATGGAATGCTGCACTTGGCATTAATACAGGTTGTTTTTTATGGGGTGCAATGATCGCATTTGGTTTAGGGGCTTTATTTGCGGCTTCTGAATTGGCCTATACAATTTTAAAATGGTGTGGTGCACTGTATTTATGTTGGTTAGGCTTGCAGCTAATCATTAAACCAAGACAGCAATTTGAAATTACTCAAACAACATCAAATCAACAAAATAATTGGTACATTCGCGGTGTATTCAGTAATTTATTGAATCCTAAAACTGGTGTGTTTTATATCTCATTTCTCCCGCAATTTATTCCGTCAGGAAATAATCCAATTGTTTGGACTTTTATATTGGTTTTTATTCATATTTTTATGAGTACGATTTGGTCATTATCGTTGATTATGGCAACGCATAAAGCCACGAAAATATTAAAGAAACCAAAGTTTATAGAGTGGATGGATCGCTTAACTGGCGGACTGTTTTTATTATTTGCAGTTAAATTGGCTATGAGTAAATCATCATAAAAAATAATGGTGTTTTATTGTGCTAGTTATTTCAGGTTAAATGAGATATTTTCTTATTTAAGTAACTTCAAAATTCACTCAAACTATCAACTAATCAATCACATCTTAATAATAGGGAGTCGAAATTATGGAAAAACAATCTCGAGCTTTTTTAGATGCCATTAGAAATAATAATGTAGAAGAGGCAAATAAACAGTATTTGGCGAATCGTTCTGTAATTTTTGCGAAAGATAAAGAAAAAAGAACGGCTTTACTAATCGCAGCCATGAATAAATATTACGATTTGGTGCAGTATCTGATTATGATCGGTGTGGATATCAATGCTCAAGATCATAAGAGCTTTAACCCATTCTTATGGGGATGCATAAATAATGATGTGAAACTCGTCAAAATTATGGTGAATGCAGGTGCAAATATTGAGGTGTTAACACGTTTTGGTGGCAATGGATTAGTGCCTGCTGCTGAAAAAGGCAATGTGGAAACTGTTGAGTACTTATTAAAAGAGACGGAGATCAATCCTAATCATACGAATTATCTTGGGTGGACGGCATTGATCGAAGCCATTATTTTAAATGATGGTGGCGTGAAACAGCAAAAAGTCATTGAATTATTGCTCACACATGGCAGTGATCCAAATATGGTAGATCCTTATGGCAAAACGCCGTTGACCTTGGCAAAAGAAAAGGGATACATAGAAATCGCAGATATTATTGCTAAACATGGTGGAATCTAACACAATGTAGCAATTGAGAATGACCAGAGAAGAGGAATGTATGGCAGAAAATTTGCAAGCATATTGGTTGCAAGTCGGGCAACAAGCGAGAAAAGCGAGTGGCTCATTGTTAAAAGCAAGCACAGCAGAAAAAAATCGAGCACTTCAATTAATTCATGATGCAATTATGCAAAATGTGGATTTGATTATTTCTGAAAATCAAAAAGATTGTGACAGAGCAAGAGAAAGCAGTTTATCTGAAGCTTTTATTGATCGTCTTTTATTGGATAAAGCACGCATTGAGTCAATGGCGCAAGGCGTTGTGGATATGATTGCATTGCCTGATCCTGTTGGTGAAATCACAGATGTGAAGCCAAGACCTTCAGGAATTCAAGTGGGTAAAATGCGCGTGCCTTTGGGAGTTGTAGGAATTATTTATGAAGCGCGCCCAAATGTAACGATTGATGCAGCTGCACTTTGCTTGAAATCAGGGAATGCAGCGGTATTGCGCGGTGGTAGTGATGCTTTTTACACTAATCAATGCTTAGCGAAAATTTTGCAAGATGCTTTGTCGAGAACGGCATTATCAGAGCATTCTGTTCAAATCATCGCAACACAAGATCGTGCAGTGGTTGATTTAATGGTGACTGCGAAAGATTATATTGATGTGATCATTCCTCGTGGTGGTAAATCATTGGTGGCTCGTATTAATGCAAGTGCGACAGTGCCTGTGATTAAGCATTTAGATGGTGTTTGTCATACATTCGTGGATGAATTTGCCAATTTAGAATTAGCAGTAAAAGTTGTCGATAATGCTAAAACTCAGCGTTATGCACCTTGTAATACACTAGAAACATTGCTTGTACATGAAAAGGTTGCAGAAGAATTTTTACCAAAAATTGGTGAGATATTCACAACGAAAATGGTTGAAATAAGAGCATCTGAAGATGTGCAAGAGATTTTAAATGCGCATGATATTGCTAATATCATGGCGACTGAAGATGATTGGTATGAAGAGTATTTAGGGCCAACTGTCGCCATCAAGATCGTTAAAGATTTAGATGAAGCCATTGATCATATTAATCATTATGGTTCGCATCATACTGATGTGATCATCAGTGAGCATTATTCACATACAACGACTTTCTTAAGAATGGTGGATTCAGCTTGCGTTATGGTGAATGCATCTTCACGTTTTTGTGATGGTTTTGAATTCGGCTTAGGCGCTGAAATCGGAATCTCAACAGATAAAATTCATGCAAGAGGTCCTGTGGGTTTAGAAGGACTAACTTCTCAGAAGTATATTGTTTTAGGGCATGGCGAGATCAGATCTTAAATATATATCCTATAGTTAGTGGCTTACAGTTGTTTATTGATCATGAATAACTATGTCATTAATGGTAGAATGTTTCGGATTTCCATTCAGTTAGGAGTAAGTAATGAAAGAACAAACTTTAGAATTGATTCGTCAACAAGTGACGGAAAATCCTGTAGTTATTTATATGAAAGGTACACCTCAGTTCCCAATGTGTGGCTTCTCTAGCCGTGCAGCACAAGCATTGGCTGCAACAGGTATTCCTTTTGCTGCTGTAAATATTTTTGATGATGAAAATATTTATAACTTTTTACCGTATTATCAAGATTGGCCAACATTCCCACAAATTTACATTGGTGGTGAATTGATCGGCGGATGTGACATCACTTTAGAATTATATGAAAGTGGTGAGCTGAAAGATCTAATGCAAGCAGCAGTTGATGCAGCAGCAAAATAAGAAGTTCTAAAAAGTCCCATATTTGGGACTTTTTTCCGTAGCATAAAAGATTTAGGAGATCAGATGAAAGTAGTTGAAGTTAAGCATCCATTGGTTGCACACAAGTTAGGGTTGCTGCGTCAAAAAGAGATCAGCACCTCAGAATTTAGACGATTATCTTCAGAAATTACAACGATGTTGGCTTATGAAGCGACTAAAGATTTAGCTTTAGAAACAGTTAGCATTGAAGGTTGGGCGGGTGAAGTTGAAGTTGAGCGTTTAAAAGGTCGTAAAGTAACTGTTGTGCCGATTTTACGTGCAGGTATTGGTATGTTAGATGGTGCTTTAGAAGCAATCCCAAGCGCACGCGTATCAGTGGTTGGCTTTGAGCGTGATGAAGAAACTTTAGAACCACGCGCATATTATGCAAAATTGACAACATATATGGATGAGCGCACAGCGATCATTTTAGATCCAATGTTGGCAACAGGTGGTACTTTGATTGCGACAATCGATTTATTGAAAGAAAAAGGTTGTACAAAAATCAAAGGTCTATTCTTAGTATGTGCACCTGAAGGTTTGGAAGCAGTTAAAGCAAAACATCCTGATGTTGAAATTTTTACAGCATCGATCGATAAAGGTTTGGATGAAAATGCATATATTTTGCCGGGTTTAGGCGATGCAGGCGACAAAATATTTGGTACAGTGATACACGATTAAAATAGTCTTAAGGAAATATTCGGATGAAGGTAAAAGTAGTCGTAGCCACAATGATTTCTTTGGGTGCTTTATGGCACTCTTCTTTTGCACTCAATACAAAAGAGATATCTGCTTTTACGAAGGGGAAAACCTTCATTCAAAACAATGATACAAAAGGCTATGAAGCTTCATTGGCTGAATTGAAAGATACGAGAGTTGCACCTTATCTTCAATACTATTATGTGCAACAAAATTTTAAAAAATTACCAAGGGATGTGGTTTTAAAATTTATACAAAACAACTCTAAAGAGTTATTTGCAAGTTCTTTGACCAATGATTTTTATCGTTATGAATTGGGTCAAAAAGAGTATGGCTTTATCATTGAACAATTGCACGATACCTCTACGCAATATTTGCGTTGTATTTATGATGATGCAATTTTAAAAACTTCGCCAAAATCATTCGATGCTCAAAAATTCCAATCATATTGGGTTAAAGTTTCTACGCCTCTATCAACTTGTTTGCCAGTTGAAAAAGTGTGGCTGGATAAATATGCTTCGGTGGAAGTCATCGATAAAAAAATTAATGAGTTAATTCGCAATTTGCAGTTAAGTCGAGCGAAAGTATTGCTACCTTATTTGAATGAAGCTAAGAAAAAATATTATGAATCAATGATTCAGATTGTGGAAAATCCATCTGGACAGTTGATGAAACAAAAGAAATACTTCCAAGATTCTAGTGCGTTTTACGCATTGGCCGTGCGCCAATGGGGAAAGAATGACTCCACGAGTGCACTCAAAGGTTTAGATTTTATTCAAAAAAATAAATTAGTTTCTAATGCTGACTATGTGGCTTTGAGAAATTTATTAGCAGTGTTTCAAGCAGGAAGATCTGACGCGATTGACCCGCTTGGACGCATCCAAAGTATTCCGAAAGCTGAGCAAGGTGATGATGTAAAAATTAGTGGCTTTAAACTCAATGCACAGGCTGGCAATTGTAGTGCGGCTTTAGATTATCTAGCGCGCTTATCGCCTAAAGCACAAGAAGATGCAACATGGATATATTGGCAAGGCAGAATGCATCAATGTTTAAATAATGATGCAAAAGCTGCTGAATTCTTCCAAAAAATTGCAGGTCAAACAAGTTTCTATGGCTTCTTATCCGCTGATGAATTGAAAAAATCATATTCGGTATTAGATTCGATCGTTAAACGCAAAACTGACAAGCCAGAACCTTTAACAGACCGATCATTTCTCGTTGCATTAGATTTAATGGCGGTGGATGAAACAGGATTTGCAAATCAAGCTTGGCAGCAAGGTTTAAGAAATGCGAGCAATGGACAGAAAAACTCAGCAAGTTTTATTGCTTATGATAAAGGTTACTATGATTTAGGGATTCGTGCGGGTGTTGCTGCAAGAATGCCAGGTGCATTGCATATTCGATATCCAATGGGCTATGAAAAAGAAGTGAATCAAGCAGGAAAGCTTTATGGCTATCCGACAGAATTGTTATGGGGATTGATTCGCCAAGAAAGTCTATTTCAGCCAAATGCACGCTCTCATGCGAATGCTTATGGATTGATGCAATTGTTGATTCCAACTGCAGAAAAAATGGCACAGAAGCTGGGTGAGAAGCGAGGCAGTTTGTATGATCCTGTTTATAATATTCGTTATGGTTCAGCTTATTTGAATGATGTGAGTGGCATTGTTGGAGAAAGCTGGCCATACATTTTGGCAAGCTACAATGCAGGACCACATAAAGTGAAAAATTGGATCAATCCGCCGATGGATGACATTGTTTTATGGATCGAATCCATTCCATATAAAGAAACTCGTGGATATGTGAAAAGTATTTTAGAAAATGCGGTAATTTATCACTACCAGAAAGGGAAACCAGTTCGAGTGACAGAGTACTTGGATAGTTTTTATCCCAAATAATTTAATGGAAGTTTAATATGTTGTTTAAGATTTTTTTTACATTAGTGGTTGTGATTGGTTTGATTTTTATATTTAGAGCTAAACGTGTTAAACCACCCAAAATTGCCGACAGTGTCAAAAATGATAGTGCACCCATTCCTAATGCTTTTCGCACGAAGAGCAGTAGCTTAAATATTAATGAACAAGCATTATTGAAAATTCTACAAGAAGTCATTAAAAATAAGCCTGTACAAATTTTTCCAAAGCCTCAATTGGCAACGTTTATATCATTGGATCAAAGTTTAGCACCCGAAATACAAGAGCGATTGTCTAAAGAATTAATGCAAATCAGCTGTGATTTTATGTTGGTGGATCAGCGCACATTTTCACCGATTGTTGCATTGGATATCGATCCGACCAATAATTTAGAAAAATTGTTGTCCGATTTGCATATTCCATTAATTGCATTACTCAGCCATCAAAAATACGACCAAGAGAAATTAGAAAAATTATTAATACATTATTTATAATGTACGCATTATTACAATGAATAAAAGATAAGCATATGGCAGAAGACATACAACCAAGAGGAATACCGATACAGCTATTAGGGATTTTTCGCTTAATTATGGCGGTGATTCTATCGTCTGTTTATATTTTAAGCGCGAGATTATCTCCTGAAGCTTTACCGATCTCTTATTATTTTCAAGTCATATTATTGATTTATCTAGTGTTTTTATTGGGCTCGACATTGGTTTTAAAGAGACCAAGATTTCAAACAACGACGCTGATTTATTGTTTTGGCTTGTTAGATTTAGGGTTTATCTCAGCTTTATGTTTTTTTACTGATGGCTTAAATAGTCCATTAGTGATTTTATTACTGATTTCATTCATGGTTCATGGCGCTTTTTTAAGCGTTCCTAGGGCCGTTTCTTTATTGGCGATTTCTGTTTTAATCCAATTGGCATTGTGGCTGAGATTTGAGATCTTGCCAGAAGCGACTTATTATTCTTGGTATCAGCTAATGATATCCCAAGGAATTTTGCGCTTAGTTGGGCAAAACTGTTTTGCTTTCTTGGCGGTGATGCTGACGAACTCATGGCTGCATAAATATGAAGCTTCACAAAGAGAAGTGGATGCAAAAAATGAAGAATTAAAGAATGCTTCTGTCTTACATGAAGCGATTATTCAACAATCACGATCAGGCTTAATTGTTTTAGATTCAGCAGGGCGAATTATTCTAATGAATAACTACATTAAATCTTGGTTTGGTGATTTAGATTTACACAATAGTTATTTAATGGATTATCTACCAACGCTGACGGAGCGATTCTATTTGTGGAATTATTTGAAATTTATTGATCCATCATTATTTGAATACAATGATGAAAAATATTACATAGAGTTTGCTGAAATTAGTCAGCCATCGGGAAATTACTCGCTCATTCAAATAGAGCCGACAGATATTATTAATATGCGTGCACAGCAAGATAAATTGGTAGCGCTAGGGCGATTAACCGCTGCGATCGCGCATGAAATTCGAAATCCGATGGCATCGATATACCAAGCAAGTCAGTTATTGGCAGAGCAAGAAAATGTGACAGAAACTGAAAATAAGCTAATCAATATGATTAATAATAATGTTCAGCGTGCCAATAGAATTATTGGTGATGTTCTAGTTTTGGCGAAAAAGAATGAAAGAGAAAGGAAGTATTTTAAATTGCCACCATTTATCCATGAGGTTGTGGATGAGTTTTTGATGGAATATCCTCAGCTAGAAAAAAATATGGAAGTGGTCATTGCACCGAATGTTTCTAGAGTGCTGTTTGATATGGCGATATTAAGACAAATGATTACTAATTTGCTGAACAATGCCATTATTCACTCAGGGCTTTCAGAAGCTGAATTAAAGATCACAATAGAAGCAGAAATGAAAGGTGATACGCCTGTATTATCAATCTATGATAATGGGAAAGGTTTGACAGAAAGCGTGAAGAAACATCTGTTTGAGCCATTTTTTACAACGCATAAAAATGGTACAGGGCTTGGGTTATACATCACTAAAGAGTTATGTTTATCCAGCGGTGGTTTGATTCAATATGTTGAAGTAAATAGCGAAAAGCATGGTTTTATGATCATCTTTCCTAAAAATGTATAATAATGACTCGTAGATTTATATCCGTCAAAGAGAAAGGGGAACAATGTATAAAGCACTCATAATTGATGATGAAGAAAATATTTGCGAATTGATCTCCATGAGCTTTTTGTCCATCGATATCGATTGCGTGGAAGCATATTCTGTTTCCGATGCGATCATTGCATTACAAGAAGAAAGCTTTGATGTCTGTTTTACAGATTTAAAATTACCTGATGGCGATGGTTTTGACATCTTGCGTTACATACAAGAAAAAGTCCCTACTTTACCAGTGGCAATGATGACAGCGCACGGTAATGTAGAAAGTGCGATTGAGGCTTTAAAATTGGGTGCTTTTGATTTTATTTCAAAGCCATTCAAAGTTGAAACATTACGTAATTTAGCCTTAAATGCGATTGAAACCAAAAAAATACCTAATGAAGAATCTGTACATGGTTTGTATGGTAATTCACCAGTAATGGAAAACTTGAGGGCGCAGATTAAGAAAATTGCTCGTTCACAAGCACCAATTTATATCATGGGTGAATCAGGTACAGGTAAAGAAGTGGTTGCACGCGCTATTCATGCTGAAAGTGCACGATATGAAGGACCATTCATCGCTGTTAACTGTGGTGCCTTACCTGAACATTTGGTGGAAAGTGAACTCTTTGGTCATAAAAAGGGTAGCTTCACAGGTGCTGATAAAGATAAAAAAGGATTGTTTCAATCAGCTGATGGTGGAACATTATTGCTAGATGAAGTGGCAGATTTGCCTTTATCGATGCAGGTCAAATTGTTGAGGGCGATTCAAGAAAGAGCCATTCGACCAATTGGTGAAATGAATGAAATACCTGTAAATGTTCGAATTTTATCAGCTTCACATAAGCCTTTAGCGCAATTGGTACAGGATCAAGAGTTTCGTCAGGATCTTTTTTACCGATTGAATGTTATCTCGTTGGAAACACCGCCACTTCGTCAGCGCTTATCAGACATTCCACTGTTAATTGAAGTTGTATTGGCGCGTTTAAATGGCGAAAATCAACGCTCAGTATCAATCTCAGAGTCTGCAATTAAAGCGCTACAAAACTATTCTTTCCCAGGGAATGTTCGTGAGCTACAAAATATTTTAGAGCGAGCATCTGCACTGTGTGAAGATGAGGTCATTCAGGTGGGTGATTTATTGCTTGCAGGCAATTCAATGGCAAAGATTGATGCTAAGGCAGCGATCGAACCAATCATGGCAGCTGAAATACCAAATACTGAAAAATTACCGAAAGCAGAAGTCGAAGAAATTACATTAAACGAGATTGAGGATAATGACAGACGGATCGATTCTCATAAAAACATTGCTATTCCATGCAATTTAGATGATCCTCTAATACCTGATCATATCGACAACATTGAGGAGTATTTGGAAGCTGTAGAGCGTAAAATATTAAAACGAGCATTGGCAGAGCATTCGAGTAAAACAGAAGCGGCTAAGCAGTTGGGAATATCATTTAGAACATTTCGTTACCGTTTAAAAAAATTAAATATAGAGGATGATGAATAATGAAAGCTGAAATCATCTCAGTGGGTACTGAATTATTATTGGGTCAATTAGTAGATACAAACTCTGTGTGGTTATCACAGCAACTGAGTATTTTGGGTATTAATAGCCACTTTAAAACGACAGTGGGCGATAATCCTAATAATATCGAGCAAGCATTTACAATAGCGACACAGCGCGCTGATGTTGTGATTGTGACGGGCGGATTAGGGCCCACACAAGATGATATTACTAAGGAAATTCTAGCGAAAACATTGAAGCTAGATTTAGTTTATGACGAAGCACTCGCCAAGATGATTGAAGATAAGTTCGCTGCTCGTAATACTGAAATGAGTCCAAATAATTATCGTCAGGCTTACTATCCAAAAGGAGCACTTGTTTTAGATCATTATCCAGGAACTGCGCCAGGGCTTTATTTGAATCACAATGATAAGCACTATTTTTTATTGCCTGGTGTGCCGTATGAAATGAAATCTATTTTTGAACAATCTGTGATTAAAAAATTGAGAGAGTTTTTTACGATAGAAGAGCAAATTTATACAGAAGTCATCAAACTTTGGGGCTTGCCTGAATCAGATATTGCAGAAAAACTATCACAAGTAGATATCACTTTGGCTGAATTGGGTAATCCTAAATTGTCTTATTTGGCTTCGGGAATTAATGGTATCAGCGTACGACTTTCAGCAAAAGCTGAAAACAAAGAGAAAGCATTGGAATTAATCGAACCCTATAAAGTGGAAGTGCAAGATACATTGAAGCCATATATTTTTGGTTACAATGCAGAAACAATGGAAGAGTGTGTTTTATCATTATGCAATAAGCAAAATTTGAAGCTTGCTTGCGTTGAATGGTTCACTGCAGGCATGATGTCGAGCCGTTTAATGGCTTATGGCAAAACCTTGGAAGTATTCAAAGGTGGCAAAGTTAAGCGCGGATCGTTTAAACAAGAAGCTTTAACTGAAGTACAGACAGAATTAGGCAGTGATGTGGTTTTAGCTGTGACTGAACACCCAAGCGAAAAAACAACCGTTTGGGAATGCCAATTGCATGTTTTATTGCATGATCAATACTTTTCTAAAATGATTCAAATACCGCGTCATCAAAAGGAAGAAGCGATGGCATTTGCAGTAATTAACTGCTTTAATTTTTTAAAGAACCAACTACAAACAGTGGAAAAATAATGGAAGTGAAGCAAAATTTACGTGTTGTTATGGCTGTCATTTGGAATTCATCAATGGATGAAATTTTAATTTGTCAGCGACCTGAAAATAAAAATTTTGGTGGGTTGTGGGAGTTTCCTGGTGGTAAAGTAGAGCCAGGCGAAACTGACATTGAAACCTTAGATCGTGAATTGGATGAAGAAGTCGGTATTTTAGTGAATGACTTTGTTCATCGCGTAGATTTTACACACGATTACAACGATAAAGTGATTGAATTTGTTGTGTATGATGTCTATAGTTTCGATGGTGAACCGTACGGTCGTGAAAATCAAGCAATACGCTGGATTAATATCGCAGATTTATCATCTGAAGAGTTTCCACCAGCTGATTATATTTTAATTGATGCAATCAAAAATGGCGAAATGCCAGCGTAATTCTTACAGATAAATTTAACAATCATTTAACCCATGTAGAGGATGTATATGAAAAAGACTAAAATTGTGTGTACGATTGGTCCTAAAACTGAGTCAGAAGATGTTTTATTGAAACTTCTGAATGCTGGGATGAATGTTATGCGCCTTAACTTTTCTCACGGTGATTACAAGGAACATCGTGCACGTATCGATAATTTGCGTTCAGTTTGCGAAAAGCATGGCAAACAAGCAGGTATTTTATTGGATACAAAAGGTCCAGAGATTCGCACGATTAAGTTAGAAAATGGTCAAGACGTATCATTGCAAGCAGGTCAAACATTTACATTATCAACGGATAAAGCAGTTGTGGGTGATGCAACGCGTGTTGCAGTGACTTATGAAGGTTTAACGAATGACTTGAAAGTGGGCAACACTGTGTTGATCGATGATGGTTTGATCGGTATGAAAGTGATCGAAATTAAACCAACAGAAGTGATCTGTGAAGTGTTGAATGATGGCGATTTGGGCGAAAACAAAGGTGTGAATTTACCTGGCGTTGTGACCAATTTACCTGCATTGGCTGAAAAAGATAAAGCTGACATTATTTTTGGCTGTGAAGTGGGTGTTGATTACATTGCTGCATCATTTATTCGTAAACGTTCAGACGTTGAAGAAATTCGCGCACATTTGAATGCAAATGGTGGCGAAGACATCATGATCATTTCAAAAATTGAAAACCAAGAAGGTTTGACTAATTTTGATGAGATCTTGGAAGCTTCTGATGGCATCATGGTTGCTCGTGGTGATTTAGGTGTTGAGATTCCTGTGGAAGAAGTAATCTTCGCACAAAAAATGATGATCGAAAAATGCGTGGATGCACGTAAAGTTGTCATCACAGCAACGCAAATGTTGGATTCTATGATTAAAAATCCTCGCCCGACACGTGCTGAAGCAGGCGACGTTGCGAATGCTATTTTAGATGGTACAGATGCAGTAATGCTTTCGGGTGAAACAGCTAAGGGTAAATTCCCTGTAGAAGCTGTCAGCATCATGTCTGCGATCTGTGAACGTACTGATAATGTGATGAAAAATACTGTATCACTTTCTAAACCTCCAGTGCGTAAATTACGTGTTACGGAAGCAGTTTGTTTGGGAGCAGTAGAAACATCAGAAATGTTGGATAGTCCGTTAATTGTAGTAGCGACTTACCAAGGTAAATCTGCACGCTCGATTCGTAAATACTTCCCAACGGCACGTATTTTGGCGTTAACAACCAATCCTAAAACAGCAAGACAGTTGCAGTTAGTGAAAGGTGTAACAACTAAAGTTGTACCAGAAATTCGTTCAACGGATGACTTCTATCGCATAGGTAAGGAAGAAGCATTGTTGAGTGGCTTTGCTCAAAAAGATGATGTTGTTGTCATGGTTTCAGGTGCATTGGTACCAAGTGGTACAACAAATACTTCATCAGTTCATAGACTATAGAATTGATTTTAAAGCCATCTTTTGATGGCTTTTTTATTATTTTATGGTTGTCTTGACTTTAGGCTGTGTTCGGTGTTTACTAGATCAGCAATTAATCAATGAGTTTTAAATTGAAATGAATACATTAAATATGATGAACAAAGCATGGTGGCAAAACTTCCCTTATCTGGGCGGTTAAGCTGTGTCTGTTTGTCATATAAGAACAAATCTGAACCCGCCTAACGGCGGGTTTTTTTATAACGAATTTTATGGATTAATAAGGAATAAATTATGGGGTATGCGTTTTCAACTGTGCAAACATTACTGAATTATAGTGATAATCCAGCGGAATTATTTCATCATTATTGTCAAAATAAACCACATACATTGTTATTAGAATCAGCAGATGTAAACAGTAAAGAAGATTTAAAAAGTTTGTTAGTATTGGCTTCTGCGGTAAAAATTACTGCTAATAATCGCACATTAACTTATGAAGCATTAACGACTAATGGCGAACAATTATTAGAATATATTCGTGAAAAACTATTAGAAAAAAATGTTCAAGTTGTTGCAGAAAAAAATCAATTAATCGCAACTTTTGCCAAGGTAGCATCGGGATTATCAGAAGATGAAAAGTTATGCTCAACATCTATTTTTGATGGTTTACGAGTATTGATTGAGATTGCGAAAGAGAATTTAGCAACGCCTGAAAAATTCTTAGTCACAGGATTGTTTGCATATGAATTGGCATATCTATTTGAGCCAGTAGCTGATGAAGATTTTGAAAAAAAATGTGCGGATTATACGTTTTATATCGCAGAACATATGATCACTTTAGATCATCAAAAACAGCAAAGTTATTTGATTTCATTGACAGCTGACAGTGCTGAGAATTCAAAAAACTATCAAGAAACGGTCGCTCAGCATCAAGATTATTTGGCTAAATATGATCAAAAAATAGAACCGATTGATAAAGATAGTTTTAAAAATGAGAAAGCGGTCGTTTCAACTAATATTGAAGATGATCAGTTTATCGAAGGTGTAAAGGAATTTAAAAAATACATTCAGCAAGGGGATGTATTTCAAGTGGTGCCATCGAGACAGTTTTATGTGGATTGCCCATCACCATTTTTAGCTTATTTGCAGTTAAAGAAAAATAATCCAAGCCCATATTTATTCTATATGCAAGATCAGGATTTTACGTTGTTTGGTGCATCGCCAGAAAGTGCGCTGAAATATACTCAAAAAAATAATGAAGTGGAACTTTACCCAATTGCAGGGACAAGACCGAGAGGTTTTGCGGCAGATGGCACAATTAATTATGATTTGGATAGTCGTTTAGAATTATCTTTGCGTACTGATCAAAAGGAGTTATCGGAGCATTTCATGTTGGTGGATTTGGCAAGAAATGATTTGGCAAAAATTTGTGTGCCAGGCTCAAGACACGTTGCTGACTTAACGAAAGTTGATCGTTATGCTTATGTCATGCACTTGGTTTCTAGAGTTGTAGGGCAGTTGAAGCCAAATTTAGATTGTTTTCATGCTTATCAATCAACGATGAATATGGGGACGCTGACAGGCGCACCCAAAATTCGTGCGATGCAATTAATTTATGAATATGAAACAGAACCAAGAGGTGGATACGGCGGTGCTGTTGGTTATTTTAATGGTAATGGTGATTTTGATACTTGTATCGTTATTCGTTCTGCATTTGTTCAAAATGGCGTGGCAAGTATCCAAGCGGGAGCAGGTGTTGTGAAAAATTCTGATCCTCGTTCTGAAATGGAAGAGACAAAATCCAAGGCGCGTTCTGTGGTGAAGGCGATTTTACAAGCACATCAATCTAAGGAAAAATTCTAATGGCTAATATTATTTTTATGGATAACTTTGATTCTTTTGCTTACAACTTGGTGAATGATCTAAGAACGATGGGGCACAATGTAGAGATTTATCGCAATGATTTATCTGTCGAGTTTTTTAAAGAAAAGCTAGCGGCAACTGAAAATCCAATTTTGTTTTTATCGCCAGGGCCTTGTTATCCAAAAGATGCGGGTTCTTTATTGGGTGTTATTAAAGAATCGATTGGCCAATATCCTATGATTGGTGTTTGTTTGGGGCATCAAGCCATTATTGAAACTTATGGTGGGAAAGTTGTGCCTGCTAATGACTATATTCATGGTGAAGCTTCTTATGTTCATCATGATGGCTTAGAGATGTATGAAGGCTTGCCGAACCCAATGAATGTGGCGCGCTATCATTCATTGATAGGCATTGATTTGCCTGTAAATTTAACGGTAAATGGTCATATTAGTGAAATGGCGATGTCGATTAGAGACAATGATAATTATGTAATGGGCTTTCAATTTCACCCAGAATCAATTTTAACGACAGATGGTTATCGTTTGTTAGAACAATCGATTGAATGGTTAGAAAAATACTATTAATAATCTGTTTACTCTGAATGAATGCCACGCAATTACGTGGCATTTTTCATTTGTATCTATAACTCAAATTGTAAATTAAGTTAAGTATTTATATATTATTTTAAACATTATCTATTAATAATTAATTATTATATTTTCAATTGAATATAGAAAATATATAGGCTAAGCTCTGAATTAAAGAAAATTATAAATCAGCTTTTTATAACCTAGATCATAAATACGATTAAAAATTATATAAATTGTTAAGGAAGATAATAATCATGGCTCAATACTTAATAGATAGAAAAACTGGTGCAAAAAGTCCAATTAATGAAGATAATTTTAAGGTAACAGGTTCAGAAATCGTCGTAATACAAGCATCTAAAGCAGATATTGTATCTATCAAAAGAGATGGCGGAAATTTAATCATAAAATTAAAATCAGGAAAAACGATCACGATTCAAGATTATTTTGTCACTCCTCAAAATGAGTTGGTGATTGAAGACACCGCAAATAATGGTGAATTGTATTGGGTACAAAATAATGATGGCAATTGGCTATTAATCGATTCTACAGATGAATTGCTATTGAGCTCATCTAATGATGGCGCATGGGGATTAGGTGTAGCCGCTGGATTATTAGGTGCAGGCGCTATTGCAGCAGCGGCTTCCTCTAGTGGTAGCGATGATGATAATGGAACAACTCCTAATCCTCAAATTGATACTATACCGCCAGTTGATCCAACGATAACAGCTAATAATGGTACGGAATTAGCAGGGACTGGTGAAGCTGGATCAACAATCACATTGACTAGACCAAATGGTGATAAAGAAACGACGGTTGTTGATAAGGATGGTAATTGGAGTTTTAAACCGAATCCATTAGATGATGGAGAATCAGGTGAGCTAGTTTCAACAGATGGTGCTGGTAATAATAGTGGTGTTGTAAATACAGGTCCTGCGGATAAAACACCGCCAGAAGATCCTGTTATTGAACAAAATAATGATGGTGGATTGTCTGGTACAGGTGAGCCAGGTTCGACGATTACGGTGACTAAACCTGATGGTGAAACAGAATCAACAGTGGTTGATGAGGATGGTAATTGGAGTTTTGATCCAAACCCATTAGATGAAGGTGAGTCGGGTGAGATAGTTGCAACAGATCCTGCGGGTAATAGCAGTAATCCTGTGGATACAGGACCGATGACTCCGATAGATCCAGACCAATTGCCTCCACCTGTAATTACTGAGAATGATAATAGTCTTTCAGGTACAGGAAAGCCAGGCTCTACAGTTATAGTTCATGATAAAAATGATAATGAAATCGGCAGAACGGATGTTGATGAAAGTGGTAATTGGAGCTTTGATGACAATCCTCTTGAAAATGGCGAAGAAGGCAGTGTATTTATAGAAGATAAAGAAACTGGTAATACAAGTGATAAAGTAGAAACAGGCCCTTCTAGTAAAGATCCAGAAGATTCAGACTCAGACAGCGACTCAGATTCTGATAGCAATTCAGATTCTGACAGTGATTCCGACTCAGACAGTGACTCAGATTCTGATAGTGATTCCGACTCGGATTCAGACAGCGACTCGGATTCTGATAGTGATTCAGATTCTGACAGCGACTCGGATTCTGATAGTGATTCCGATTCAGACAGTGACTCAGATTCTGACAGCGACTCGGATTCTGATAGTGATTCCGATTCAGATAGCGACTCGGATTCAGACAGCGACTCAGATTCAGATAGTGATTCAGATTCAGATAGCGACTCGGATTCAGACAGCGACTCGGATTCAGACAGCGACTCAGATTCAGATAGCGATTCCGATTCAGACAGTGACTCAGATTCTGATAGTGATTCCGACTCAGACAGTGACTCGGATTCAGATAGCGATTCCGATTCAGACAGCGACTCGGATTCTGATAGTGATTCCGATTCAGACTCAGACAGCGACTCAGATTCTGATAGTGATTCAGACTCAGACAGCGACTCGGATTCTGATAGTGATTCAGACTCAGACAGCGATTCAGATTCTGATAGCGACTCCGACTCAGACAGTGATTCAGATTCTGATAGCGATTCCGATTCAGACAGCGACTCGGATTCTGATAGCGATTCCGACTCAGATTCTGATAGTGATTCCGACTCAGATAGCGACTCCGACTCAGACAGCGACTCAGATTCAGATAGCGACTCGGATTCAGACAGTGATTCCGACTCAGACAGCGACTCAGATTCTGATAGCGATTCAGATTCAGACAGCGACTCGGATTCTGATAGCGACTCGGATTCTGATAGCGATTCCGACTCAGATTCTGATAGTGATTCCGACTCAGATAGCGACTCGGATTCAGACAGCGACTCAGATTCAGACAGTGATTCCGACTCAGACAGCGACTCGGATTCAGATAGCGATTCAGACTCAGACAGTGATTCCGATTCAGATAGCGACTCGGATTCTGATAGTGATTCCGACTCAGACAGTGACTCCGATTCTGATAGTGATTCAGACTCAGATAGCGACTCAGATTCTGATAGCGATTCAGACTCAGACAGTGATTCAGATTCTGATAGCGATTCCGATTCAGACAGCGACTCGGATTCTGATAGCGATTCAGACTCAGACAGTGATTCGGATTCAGACAGCGACTCAGATTC
>CANRJJ010000015.1 GCA_947630895.1 uncultured Wohlfahrtiimonas sp.
TATTGAGCTGATTTTTTTTAAAAGTGTCTCATAAGAAAAACCTCGATGAAAATACCGAGGTTTATCAGCGATCTGAGGCTAGAATATTTTCTAGCCTTTTTGTTACATCACTACTATATAATTATTTATTATCTTTTGGTTCTAACTTTCTAGCCAATTCATCAATTGTCTCATTGATTTTATCTTTAACATCATCTGGAACTTCTGTTTGTTTAGCATCAACAGCAATTTCAATCTCTTTAGCCGCTATAATTTTCTCATCTTTTACAGCAGTCTCTTCTGGCTTAACTGATAACTTCGCATCAATCTCATCTATTTTATCTTCTGTAGCATCCTTAATTTCAACTGATTTCTCTACGATTTTATCTTTAGCTTCAATTGTTTTTTCTTTTAAATCATCAACTGCTTCATCAGCCTTATGAGCTAACTCATCTAATTTCGTATCTGCATCAATTACTAAACCTTTGAATTTTTCTTTTAATGTAGAAATCTCATTTTTACTCATGTGTTGGTATAAATCTTTCAAGTCTGTACCAATTTTATGGAGCATATTTTCACTTTCAGCAAAATGTTCTGTTTGTTGTTTTAATTTATTTTTAACATCTTCTAATTCTTCTTTTAATTTTGTAATGACTTCACCATTAGCATTACCCATGCGCCCAACGATTAAACCAATAACAATTCCAGCAATACCACCGAAAATAAAAGCCAATAAATATTCGCCCATTTTTAACTCCTTCAATATTGTTTATACGTTTAATTAAATCTTTAAGATTGGACATTATACTACCCTAAACTATGTAAATTTAACCTTTACATGTTATTAAAAAAATTTATATCAGCTTTAGTGCAGTAAAAGGTAATTATAAGTTGAAAACTATATTTTAACTCCATACAATGATTCGATTTATTTTTAAAATTGTGTCTTTATATGAAAATACTGATTTTAGGCGCAGGACAAGTTGGCTCTAACGCTGCAAACATTCTATCTCAAGAAGCTGAGCATGAGGTCACGATTGTTGACATTGATGCTTCTATTCTAGCGAATCTACAAGATCGTTATGATATCCGAACTGTTGTAGGTAATGCGTCACTTCCTCACGTTCTAGATGAAGCCGGTGCAAAAGAAACAGATATTATTATCGCAGTGACTTCTAGTGATGAAGTTAATATGATCGCGTGCCAGTTAGCACACACTCTATTTAATATTCGCTTAAAAATTGCCCGTATTCGTTCACAGTCTTATATCGAATATGCTGACATATTCGGCCATGAACTTGAAAAGGCTTTCAATATTGATGTAATCATCAGCCCTGAAATATTGGTCAAAGAGCGCCTTAAAAACATTATTAACTTACCTGGTGCACAGCAAGTATTACGTTTTGATCGTGGTAGAGTTTTGATGGTGGCCGCTGAGGCTGAAGATGGCGGTAGATTAGTTGGATCGCCAATTAAAAGTTTGCCTGAACATCTTCCTAACATTGATGTTCGTATTGTTGCGGTATTTAGAAACGGTGAACCATTAGAAATTAGTGGGGAAACAGTCATATTAGAAGGGGATGAGGTTTATTATCTTTGCCCGCAAAAACATGCAAAACTAGTAATGACTGAGATTCGTCCTTCTACGAAAATAGTCAAAAAAGTTATGATTGCCGGCGGTGGAAACATTGGATATCGCTTAGCTAGCGCATTAGAAGATGATCTTCGCGTAAAAATTATCGAAGTGAACAAAGCAAATGCCGCTCGATTAACATCACACTTAAAAAATGCATTAGTGCTCAATGGTGACTGCACCGATGAGTCATTATTGTACGAAGAAAATATTGATCAAATAGATGTTTACTGTGCTGTAACTGAAGATGAGCAAACCAATATTTTATCCAGCATGCTAGCGAAACGATTGGGTGCAAAACGCGTAATCACCTTGATCAATCGAAGTGCTTTTGTTGATTTAGTGGAAAATGAATCTAATATTGATATCGCATTCTCACCACAACAAGTGACTTTGGGCGTACTGTTAACTTATATCCGTAAAGGTGATGTTGTTCAGCTTTATTCACTGGGTACAGGTGATTTGGAAGCATTTGAGCTTGTTGTTCATGGCACACCTGAAACATCCAAAATCATCGGCAAAACGATTGATAAAATTAACTGGCCTGAAGGAATTACACTCGCAGGCATCATTCGTCATCAACAAGTTATCGTTTCACATAGAAATTTCACATTAGAAGAAAATGATCACATGATTTTCTTCATTTCAAATAAACAAAGCATTCCTGATCTGGAATTCCTTTGTCAAACAAAAGACATCAATGATTAACACACAAGTAGGAGCATGTAATTAATGAGTAAAGTAAACAAAGTTGTCCTCGCCTATTCTGGTGGACTAGATACATCAGTAATCCTTAAATGGCTTCAAGATGAGTACCAATGTGAAGTGGTAACATTCACAGCGGACTTAGGACAAGGTGAAGAAGTTGAACCTGCTCGCGCTAAAGCACAAGCATTAGGCGTGAAAGAAATCTATATTGATGACTTACGTGAAGAATTTGCACGTGATTTCATTTTCCCAATGTTCCGTGCTAATACAATTTATGAAGGCGAATACTTATTAGGTACTTCTATTGCTCGTCCATTGATTGCTAAAAGATTAATTGAAATTGCAAATGAAACAAATGCAGATGCTATTTCTCACGGCGCAACAGGTAAAGGTAATGACCAAGTTCGTTTTGAATTAGGCGCATACGCATTAAAACCAGATGTAAAAGTAATTGCCCCTTGGCGTGAATGGGACCTAATGTCTCGTGAAAAGTTATTGAATTATGCTGAAAAACATAACATCCAAATTGATCGTGGCGGTAAAAAATCACCATATTCAATGGATGCAAACTTATTGCACATCTCATATGAAGGCTTAAACTTAGAAGATCCATGGACAGAGCCTGAAACTGATATGTGGCGCTGGACTGTTTCTCCTGAAGAAGCACCAAATGAAGCAACATACATCGAATTAACATTCGAAAAAGGTGACGTAGTTGCAATTGATGGCGTTGCAAAATCACCAGCAACAGTTGTCGCTGAATTGAATAAAATCGCAGGTGCTAATGGCATTGGTCGCGTAGATATCGTTGAAAACCGTTACGTTGGTATGAAAGCACGTGGTTGCTACGAAACTCCAGCAGGTACTGTAATTCTAAAAGCACACCGTGCAATCGAATCTATCACTTTAGATCGTGAAGCTGCTCACTTGAAAGATGAGTTAATGCCTCGCTATGCTTCTTTGATTTATAACGGTTACTGGTGGAGCCCTGAGCGTGAAATGCTACAAGCTGCTATTGATAAATCTCAAGAGCACGTTTCAGGCGTTGTACGTTTAAAACTTTACAAAGGCAATGTAATCGTTGTTGGTCGTAAATCAGACGAGTCTTTATTTGATGAAAACATCGCAACATTTGAAGATGATGCAGGCGCATACGATCAAAAAGATGCTGCAGGCTTTATTAAATTGAATGCTCTACGTTTACGCACTGCAGCAAAACGTAATGCTAAATAATTTAAACTAAAACAAAAAAACCGCTGAAAAGCGGTTTTTTTTATTATCTTAATTTCCAAGTTATTTAGATGCCACAAATTTAAATAGTATAAAAGCGATCAATAAAGCAATAATAATTGGTAGCACAGCACCTGCAATCGGTGGATATCCAAATACTAAAATCGTATGACTTAAGATTCGAGAAGTTAGGTAGATAATCAGCCCGATCATAATCCCCAAGAAAATTCTCATACCTAAGTTGCCTTGACGATTTTGAGAAAATATTAATGGTGCAACAATGATTAGCATCACAAAATTCATAATAGGACTTACTAATTTTGTCCAAAATGCCAAACGATATTCAGAGCTATCTAACCCATTATTTTCCATATAACCAATAAAGCGCCATAAATTTACGATGGATAAATTTTCAGGTTTAGAAATTAAGGCATCTAAAATTCGTTGCTCAATTAAATTTGGGAATACTAAATTTTCTTCAAACTTTCTAGTCACCTCAGAAGCTGTAATATCAGTGGTTACAACATCTGTCATCATCCAATCACGTCTATCTAAGGTAGCATCAGGCGCTCTAACAATTTGTTTAATTGTCTGCCCTTCAATATCGAATAAAGTGATATTTTTCAAGTCACCATTTTGAATAGAAGAAACATTCAATACTTCAGACCCTGAGATTGCCCAAAACCCTGGTTGAATATTATCTGAGCCTGCACTTTTATTTTGATAATTTTCCGCTTTTACTGAACTGTAAGGAATAATACCTTCACTTAAAAATATTGACAACATGCTCATCAATATCACAGTAATAATCGCTCCCCATAAGATGCGAAATTTACTTAAACCAGCCGCTCGCATAACCGTCAACTCATTGGTTGAAGCCAATTGCCCCATACCGATAAGAATTCCTAATAAAAGCCCCATTGGGATCATTCTATTTAAGCGCATCGGCAAATCATACGTTAGATATAAAAGTATATTAGTGATGTTGACATCATTTTCACCCAATTCATTTAAGAAGGTAAAAAATGTCTCAATAATAGATAAAAGAATCAAACTGCCAATAACAGTAAGCAGCGTAACCCACAAAGTGTAGCGATCTAATTTTATCATTTCATCACATCCGCTTACTAAAACGATAAGCAATAACTAAGGCAACAATGAGCATCACGACATGAGTCCACCATAAACCCAACCAATCTGGCGTAATACCTTTTCTCATCCATGTTTGCGCCATATTCAATAAATTAAAATAAATAACGTAAATAAATATAGCAACCAAAAGATTGCCAAAGCGCCCTTGTCTAGGATTGGAATGTGATAATGCAGGAATCATCAAAACAACAATCAATAAACTAATCGCTGTTGATAAACGGCGCTCAAACTCTCTTTGATAAAGTACATTATCGAGATTACTCAAGAGTTCTTTAGTCGAAAAAGCAGCCATTCTTGGAACGACTTGTTCAGCATTGGTGTCTAAGCGCAAAACGACTTCCTGAAAATTGAGCACATCAATCGCACCACTTTTTGCAAATGAATATCGGTTACCATCATTTAATATTAAAAATCTAATCCCCGAATTTGGTTCTATTTCTTGTCTACCTGTTTTAGCCAAAGTGACTGAGTAATCACCATTTTTTTCTTGTGTTCGGATAAAAACATCTTTAATTTCTTGCTGATTATCTGAAATTTCTCTCACATAAACAGTGTTCTTACCTCGAGACAACTCTTTAAAGGTGCCCGCTTTAATGATGGTTAACTGCGCTTCTTCTCGCGCTTGCTGTTGAATGTCATGAAACCTCAGTGAAAAATGAGGAATCATAAAAAAATTCAACAATAAAAGAATAGCCGCCAATGGAATTGTGATTTGAAACAACAACCGATAAAGCGTAGATAACGGCATACCTAAAGCAAACATCGCTGTCATTTCAGAGTCTTTGTATAATCGACCAAATGCAACAATGGATGCCAATAAAAAACTCAACGGCACTAACTCGGCAACAAATCGCAAAATTTGAATGCCTATCATTGAGAAAATGACATTAGGCGAAATTCCACCACTCATGACTTCGTTTAGCATCAAGGCTAAACGCTGCACCAATAAGATCGCCAATAGAACGATAATGGTTGCGGCAAAAGTGAATAATATCTCTTTTGAAATATAGTGGCGGATGATTCGCATTGCGCTTAGCCTCTACTGATAGTTTGGCGATCTGAGTAGAATTGTCGTTTAAATTCTTGGAACTTCCCTGCTTCGATACTGTCTCTTATTTCTTGCATCAATTGCAAATAATAATGAATGTTATGAATACTATTTAAATGTGCACCTAAAATTTCTTTTGTTTTATCTAAATGACGTAAATAACTACGTGAGAAATTTTGACACGTATAACATGTACAGCTTTCATCGACAGGATTTGTATCGAATTTATATTTCTCGTTACGAATTCTTACATCACCATAACGTGTGAACAAATGTCCATTTCGTGCATTACGCGTTGGCATAACACAGTCAAACATATCAATACCACGCTCAACACCTTCAATTAAATCTTCAGGCTTGCCAACACCCATTAGATAACGCGGCTTATCATCACGCATTTGTGGTGTTAAATGCTCAAGAATACGATGACGCTCTTCCATAGGTTCACCAACAGCCAAACCACCAACAGCATAACCGTGGAAATCAATTTCTAACAATGCTTCCAATGAACGAGTTCTTAAATCTTCGTGCATGCCACCTTGAACAATCCCAAATAAAGAATTTGGATTGCCTTCAAACGCATTTTTAGAACGCTTAGCCCAACGCATAGACATTTCCATGGATTTACGTGCAGTCTCATAGTCAGCAGGATATGGTGTACATTCATCGAATGCCATCACAATATCAGAGCCCAATTTACGCTGAATTTCCATAGATGTTTCAGGATCTAAGAAACATTTGCGACCATCAAAAGGTGATCTAAACGTTACACCTTCTTCAGTGATTTTACGCAATTCTGCCAATGAGAATACTTGGAAGCCGCCAGAATCTGTCAAGATAGGCTTATCCCATTTCATAAAATCGTGTAAATCGCCATGCGCATTGATAACATCCAAGCCAGGACGCAACCACAAATGGAATGTATTGCCTAAAATAATTTGTGCATTCGCTTCTAACAAATTTTTAGGCGTGAGTCCTTTAACTGTTGCAATTGTCCCAACAGGCATAAAGATAGGCGTTTCAACAACACCTCTTTCAAATGTCAATCGACCGCGGCGTGCATTGCCATCAGTAGACAATAATGAAAATTTCATGAATTCTAATATCCTAATCTACAACAGGAATAAATATAAACCGTGGATTTTAACCTTTAATCCTGATTTTTTCAGAAAAACTTCATACAATGTTTTTATTTTGCGAATGAATTATGTCAAATGTCTCGTTTTATGTTTTAGAAAGCACTAGCATCAACGATTTATACAAAACTGTTATCCGCCTTTCCATCAAAGCTTATGAAGCCGAAAATCAAACTTTAATCTACAGCAATCATACCGATTTATTGGCAAAAATTGATGATTATTTATGGACATATTCAAATACGAGCTTTATTCCTCACATTCATATCACATCTAATGAAGAGGCTGACGATATTGACCCAATTATTTTAGCGAGCTTTGAGCCAACATTACCCAAAAAAGATCTATTGATTCAGTTGGCTGATAATCCATTGCCGAACTTTCAAGAATATAACCGTGTGATCGAGATTTTATACAATGATCCAGAATATTTAGCCAAAGGGCGCGAACGTTTTAAGTTCTATCGTAGAAATGGCATTGAGCCAAAAACGATCAAAATCTAACTACAATAATCATTAATTGATACTACACTTTATAGGATATCTTTATCAGGAGCTTTTATGTTTGCTTACTACACAGCTTTTAAACATTCACATTTATTGTTTGTGGTCATCACTTTAGTACTGTTTAACTTTCGTTTCTTCTGGAAGCAATTCGCACCACAAAAACCATTACATAAAGTTTTCCGAATTATTCCACACATCAATGACACATTGTTATTATTAACAGGTGCTTTAATGGCATATACCGTTAAATTTATTCCATTTGTGAATGCCAATTGGCTTGGTATAAAACTAATCTTACTCGTTTTATATATTGGCTTTGGCTTTATGGCAATCAAAGCTCAACCTCGTTCGAAACAAGCCATCATTGGTTATATTTTTGCGATGGTATCTGTTCTCGGCATTATCCATTTAGCAATGGCAAAACCTTTACTTTTCTAAGGATATATTATGAAAGTTGATAAAGACAAACTCAAAGAAACACTAACAGATCTTCAATATCATGTGACACAAGAGAATGGCACAGAAAGACCTTTCACAAGTGAATACAATGATCTGTATGAAGATGGTATCTATGTTGACATCGTAAGTGGTGAAGCACTCTACTCTTCTCGTGATAAATATGATGCGGGTTGTGGCTGGCCATCATTTAGCAGATCATTGGTTGATTTGGTTAATGTAGAAGATTATAGCCTCAGTAGAGTTCGCACAGAAATTCGTAGCCCAGAAGGCGATTCTCACCTCGGCCATGTATTTAATGATGGACCTGTAGAATTGGGCGGTATTCGTCATTGTGTGAATGGTGCTGCGCTTAAATTCATTCCTGTTTCAGAGATGGAAGCGCTTGGCTACGGTCAATGGCTATTCTTATTTGAAGAATAAAATTACCAAAAATAAAAAGCTAGTGGAACAATCCACTAGCTAAAAAGCAAAACTCATAATAGTAGTAATGGCTGTTTCTTAATTAGGCCTTAAGAAGCAGTGATTCCAATACTAGTCTCAACTCTCCGTACTGTCTAAGCAATTTAATTAATCAATCAATTTAATATTTATATTAAATTTGATATAGATCACTATGTTAAGAATTTTCAAAAATAACCATTATTAAATTTTTCAATATTAATATATTTGATTATATAAATTGATAATGTAATGAATTACATTATTAATATAGAAAACTAAATGCCCTTTGCAAAATAAATAATAAACACTGCCCATCCGATCCTAATCTTGGCATTTGGCTAAGCTCAGCAAACACTTCTTCTAGTTTCGTTTGATCTTGTGCGGACAAGCTACTCAATAATGGCAAAGCATTATCAAATACCTCATGCCAAGATAAATTCTCCTGATACGGAATAGTTATTTGCAAAAATTCTGCAATATCTGTGTAGCATAGCTTTGCCGATGCTGGATTTTGATTAAAAACAATCGCCATTGTGACACTGAGTAATTCAGACAATGGTTTTTGTAATGTTTCAATGGAATCTTTGTGCGCAGAAAATCGTATTAAATGATTATGTGCAGATTTAGCAATATGCACTCTCAAGATTAAAATCATGCAATATTCGGCAATTGAAACCTCATCATCCATTTCAATCAAATCTTGGCAGATATTTTCTATGTCTTGTATTTGAAACTTGGCTAAATTATCAAAATTGGGCAGTTCATTATTCAATGACTGCAGTCGTTGCAAATCAGTCATATTTTCTAGTCGATGTGATTCTCGAGCCACTGACTCAAACAGATGATGGGATAATTTAGCGCGCAGATAATCCATCTGTGCTTTTTTAGTCACCACATCATTAAATGACAGAAAAGCAGCATAGCATTTTGCCAATTTAGCAAAAATGATTTGGCTATTTTTATCTAGTCCTAATTCAATGGAGATATTGTGGCTAATATTATTCAAGCGACTTAAGGAATAGCCTTCCAAAGCAGTGACCAAGACAAGATCATCCATCTCATTTCTATCCACCCATCTTTTGGCCAATTGCTCTATACCCTCTTGATTCGGCCAACGATACGCAGGTTGAATTTTACGAATGCGCTTTAAAATAGGTGGATGCGTATCAAAAATACTTGTTTTTTCATGGTAGTTTTGCAAATAAAAATGAGCAAATTCCTGATGATCCGCATCCATAGCCGTCGAACTCTCGTCATCTTCATCTTTCAAGAAAGCAATCTTCTCTAAAACTTTAACAATTTGATGCCCACGCACAAATCTTACTGATTCCGAATCTGCCAAATATTCACGCTGCCTTGAGATTATAGCTTTAACAATTCTGGCAGAAATAGCACCAATCGCCCCAACACACATGATTAACAGACTCAACAAGATGACAGGTAAAGTTACAAAAATGATAATTATATCTATCAGATAATCGCCATCGTTAGCTTTTCTTGAAACTGTTCCTATCGTTCGCATTGAATAACCTAGACAAAAACGATTCACCAAATCAAAGTCCCCAAATAAATGGCGCGTAAACGCATGAAACATTGTATAGCCATACAAATAAACACTTTGTAATCCATACAACCAGCCGATGAGCTTAAAGTTTAAAATAGGATCTCCATGCAAAATATGGCTAATTTCATGCCCTACTAAAGCTTGCAATTCAGAGCGGGTTAAACGAGTAATCGAACCTTCTGTCACAGCGATTGCTGTATCTTTACGATTGGTCGATATTGCAAAAGCATTGATGTCATATGATGGCAATATGTATAATTTGGGCGTTTGAATACCTGCTGCAATACTCATTTCAACCACAACCTTCATGTAACGAGCGACTATTGGATTTTGATTGAACTGATTCACTTCAATCGCACCGAGTTTTTTCATCACATAACCGATACCTTCGCGCATTTCAGCAAATTTGCTCCACACCATAATCAGCATGAATACATTACAAACTGCGATCCAAATCCAAGCATTTGAATTTGTAACGGCCGACAATACAAAACCCATCGCAATGGATGTTAATAAATAAACACCTAAAAAAATGAGCAAGAAAGTAAAACTATTGATTAATAACGATCGTCTATTTTCCCAATTTTGCATGAGAGTATTTTCCTAATATTTTTATAATTTATAGCTTATATATGAATTTATTTATTGATCTAATTGGATATATTTCGTAATTTCATCGACCAGCGCTTGCTGATCTTGCTTGGTAAAAAATGTCACTAACTTTCCTTTTGGATTGACTAAGAAATAAGGTCGGCTACCAAAATTAAATAACGTCAAACCATTTTTATTTTTAAACTTAAATCGTTCAGCAAATGATAAATGGGCAGTTTTCTCAGGGTCTATATAAAACAAATGAGCACAAGCATTAAAATGCTGATAATTTCCCAAAGAACCGATTAAAACTATCTGCACATCATTTTCTATTGATAGATCAATCGCTTCAATAATCTTCTCGACCGCCTCTAATTCATCTTCAAATTCTGCCAAATCAATAAAAAATGAATACTTGCCCAGTAAATCCGCTGATGACAATGTCTCTTTATCACTTTGCCACTCGATATATGGGATAGAATCATTCAGCGTTAATACACTATTACCTTCAAACACCGAGCCATCTCGCACAATTAAAAGATAGTCATGTAAACACTGAGTTTGCCATGCTAAAGCCTCTTTAGACAATAACTTATACTTTTTATAAGGTGTTTGAACCAACCAGCTTTCAGGATCTGCGATGCGCACAAACAATGGAATATTGAATACAGCTTTCTCTAAAGCAATGCGCTCATAATACAATTTACACAAAGGCGGAATATAAAACTGTTTCAACGCTTGCATCAACTCTTTCAATCTATACCTCCTTTATGCAGTTATGTAATTCCTCAACAACTATGGATAATGCTTTTTGATTTTGCATCACAACTTTATATGCCCTCTCTCCCATCACCGTCCGATCAATATCGCCATCAATTAATTTCTTGATAGATACATATAGATCATCAGCATTTAATACCATAATTGCATCGTTTTGCTGAAATTGTTCGATCATATCTTGAATATTATCAATGTAAGGACCAACTGTTATCGCTTTTTTCAAAAATGCTGGCTCTAAAATATTATGTCCACCGATCGAAACAAAGCTACCAGCAACTGTCACAATATCCGAAGCGCCATATAAATATAGTAACTCACCAATACTATCAAACAGCCATACATCAGCATCATCAAAACTAAATTCAGTAAATTGAGTTTCACTGCGTTTTTGGTATTTTAAATTATGTTCAATAATTAGATTCTCTACCTCAGAGAATCGCTCAGGATGCCTTGGTGCAATCGCTAGTTTTAAATACGGATATTCTTTTTTAAGTTCAATAAACTGATTAATGACTATTTTTTCTTCTCCAGCATGGCTGCTTGCCAAGCACCAAAGAAGTTGATCTTTTTTCGCACGAATCAATTCATTGGATTTCATAGCAAAATCATCAGGCAAAACTGTAATGTATTTTAGATTCCCCATCACGGAAACTTGTGTCGCACCTACTGAGATAAATCTCTCTTGATCTTCTTTTGTTTGCGCCATAATGTGCACATTGGAAAGCAATTGATGAATTGTTTTCGGGATTTTAGAGTACCCTTTTTGCGATCGCTCAGATAAGCAAGCACTGATGATAAACGTCGGGATATCAAGTTGCTGACAAGAATCAAATAAATTTGGCCAAATTTCAGTCTCCATAATTAGAAATGCTTTAGGCTGAATTTTTTTCAAGAATCTTCGTATAAAAAAACCAATATCATGTGGCAAGAAGGTTATAGAAACTCGATCACCAAAATAACTTTCTAATTGCGCTCTTCCCGTCAAAGTCGTTGTGGTGATTAAAACTTTATGATCAGGAAACTGTTTCAACACTTCAATCACCAATGGAGTCATTGCCCTCACTTCACCTAATGATACTGCATGCATCACAATATCATGAGGTTTCGTAACAGCCGAAAAGCCCAAACGTTCGAAGAGATAACGAAAACCTTTACCTGATTTTTTATCTTTTAAATATCTAAAAAATAAAACCCATGGCAGGATTACCCACCACAGGATTTTATATATCAAAAATATCATAGAAAATTATAAATTCGCTAAACCTTCATAGTTCGGATAGTTCATTTGTAAAATACGCAAACGATCATTTGCTATATCATCTAACCCTAGCTCACGGTAAGCTTTCACTTGAATAGCCAAAGCTTCTTGAACAGCTGGCGCACCATCATAGTTATCAATTACGTATTGCGCTCTATTCGCAGCGCCGATATAAGCTTTGCGCTCCATATAGAAGTTTGCAATATGAATTTCTGATTGCGCTAGAATATTTCTCAAATAAACTACGCGCTTAGCTGAATCTTCAGCATAAATACTCGTTGGATATTTATCCAAAATTACTAAGAATGCAGCCAAGGATTCTGTTAACTGCTTTTGATCCACTTTTGAGTGATCAGGTGGCAAGAATTTATCGATAATAGAACGTGCTTTGTCAAAGTTTACAAGACCTTTTATGTACCAAGCATAAGCTGTATTAGGATGATTTGGATACAATTTAATAAAGTTATCGGCTTCTGCAATCGCTTCTTTATGATCACGATTTAAATAATAAGCATACATTTTATTTAATTTTGCTTGCTCTGCATAAGTGCCTTGTGGGAATCGCGCTTCAATAACATCAAATCTTTCAATGGATTCTTTATAGCTACCGCCGTCTAAACTATTTCTACCTTCTTGTAATAGATCACTGCCAGACATCATTCGATAACGATCTTCTTTTTTAGTAGCCGAACAACCAACAATCAACAACATTGCTGACAAAAGTACGCTACAATGCACAACAGTTTTATTCATATCTCAAATCCATGTGATTTAGTGATTTAACAGAAATTTTAACCCGCTATTATACTCAAATTTATGCAAGCTACCGAAACTTTTTCATTGATTATCCCCATAACTGCCGCAGGTGGTCGCCTCGATGCTGTTTTAAGCGATCTATTACCTGGCTTTTCTCGTAATAAAATCCAAGATGCCATCAAAAATGGTCAAGCGACTCTCGATGGTAAAATACCGAAGATGAGAGACAAAGTCTATGGTGGGGAAAATATTTCTATCACCTTAATCCTTGAACAAGATTATCTCAATAATGCTCAAGCCGAGGATATTCCTCTAGATATTATTTATGAAGATGATGATATTTTAGTCATCAACAAACCTGCAGGATTGGTTGTTCATCCTGCAGCTGGCAATCATGATGGTACTCTTTTAAACGCCTTGTTATATCACAATGAAAACGCACATCTTCTACCCCGTGCAGGCATTGTTCATCGTTTAGATAAAGATACCTCAGGCTTGATGGTGGTTTCTAAAAACCTAGATGCTTATTATCATTTAGTAGAGCAACTCAGCGATCACTCGATGGGCAGAATTTATCATGCAATCGCAAGCGGCAACATGATATCAGGCCAAACCATTGATGTACCAATTGGCCGTCATAAAACTGATCGCAAAAAAATGAGTGCTCAAGCGATTGGCAAGCCTGCCATTACACACTTCAGAATTTTAGATCATTATCGTGGTCATACGTTGATTGAATGCCAGCTTGAAACAGGTCGTACACATCAAATTAGAGTTCATATGGGCTTTATTCATCATCCATTATTTGGTGATAGCACATACGGTTGGCGCTTAAAACTGCCATCTAAAATTGATCCTGAATTGGCAGATGAATTACGTGCATTTAAACGCCAAGCATTGCACGCTAAAAAATTAGAATTAACGCATCCAAAAACAGAAAAAAGAATGGTTTTTGAATGTGAATATCCTGAAGATTTTACAAAAATCATTGAAGTTTTCGAACAAGATCAAAGACAAAACGAGGATTAATCATGTCTATCGTCAAAATTGATGGCTTATCTGTGGTACAACCCAACTGGAAAGTACCTCAGCACATCAAAGCATTCACAACAACACGCTTAGGTGGAAAAAGCACACATCCTTTTGACTCATTTAATCTCAGTTTAAATATTGGCGATGATCGCGACAATGCTATTGCAAACCGTGATCATCTTGTCCAAGCATTAAAACTGCCTGAACCCCCAAGATGGGTTTCACAAACTCACAGCACTTTGGTGCAAAATATCAGTGAAATGGAAGCCATTTGCGAAGCAGATGCAACTTACACTGAAGATAGCAATCAAGTTTGTGCTGTTTTAACAGCAGATTGCTTACCTGTTTTACTCACTAATCAAGCAGGTACATTTGTCGCAGCAATTCATGCTGGCTGGCGTGGTCTATTAAATGGCATTATTGAAAATACACTATCAGCCTCTCATTTGATTGATAACACAGCCATTGCATGGTTAGCACCTGCCATTTCACAAAAAGCATTTGAAGTTGGTCCTGAAGTACGCGAAGCATTTGTCAATGATGATCCTAGCTACAGCGTTTATTTCATTGATAGCCATCGCCCAAATCACTTCTTTGCAGACCTATATGGCATTGCGCGTCAAAAACTCATGAACTTTGGTGTATTAGCGAGCAACATTTATGGCGGCGATTACTGTACGTTTAGTGATTCAGAACACTTTTATTCTTATAGGAGAGATGGCAAAGATTCTGGTCGACAAGCCACCATCATTTGGATGGATGAAAGCTCAATTATTTGATCAAGAATTTTTTCTTAAAAGCGTGTAGAATCCACGTTATTTAACTCACGAATTTTTATTTAGAATTTTATGACAAGCACTGAATTATCTTCACCAAAAACTTTTTACATCCAAACTCAAGGCTGCCAAATGAATGAGTATGACTCAAATAAAATGGCAGATAGTCTAAAAGCATTCTGTAAATTAGACAAAACGGATGATGTAAAAAAAGCTGACGTAATCATTTTAAACACATGTTCTATCCGCGAAAAAGCTCAGGAAAAAGTATTCTCTGAACTGGGTCGTTGGCGCGAACTAAAAGCAGCCAATCCTGATATTGTTATCTGTGTTGGTGGTTGTGTTGCAAGCCAAGAAGGCGAATTAATTCGAAAACGCGCACCTTACGTTGACATTGTATTTGGCCCACAAACATTACATCGCTTACCAAAAATGTTGAATGATGTATGGAAAGGCAATGGCGCACAAGTAGATGTGACATTCCCTGAAATTGAAAAATTTGATCACTTACCAGAGCCTCGCGCTGAAGGCCCGTCTGCTTTTGTTTCTATCATGGAAGGCTGTAATAAATACTGCTCTTTCTGTATCGTTCCTTATACACGCGGCGAAGAAATCTCTCGTCCTGTGATGGATGTAATTGGTGAAATCTCATTGCTGGCTGATCAAGGTGTTAAAGAGATCAATTTATTAGGTCAAAACGTTAATGACTACCAAGGTTTAATGCCAGATGATTCAGTTTGTGACTTAGCATTACTGATTGAATATGTTGCGAAAATTGATGGCATTGATCGCATCCGCTTCACAACATCTCACCCGATTGCTTTCTCTGATCGTTTAATTGAAACTTATGCACGAGTTCCTGAATTAGTATCTCATTTACACCTACCGATTCAGTCTGGCTCAGATAAAATCTTAATGGCGATGAAACGTAATCATACAGCACTTGAGTACAAATCCAAAATTCGCAAACTACAAAAAGTTCGCCCAGATATTTCTTTATCAACAGACATTATCGTTGGCTTCCCTGGCGAAACTGCTGAAGACTTCGAAAAAACAATGGATTTAGTTAAAGAGTTAAACTACGACATGTCTTTCAGCTTTATCTATTCTCCAAGACCAGGTACACCTGCGGCATCTTTGCCTGATGATGTTTCTATGGAAGAGAAAAAAGAACGTTTAGCACGCCTACAAGCACAAATTACATCACAAGTTCATGCTATCTCTGAAAGCATGGTTGGCACAACACAACGTATATTAGTGGATCGACCATCTAAAAAAGATCCAAATGTACTAGCGGGACGCACAGAAAATAACCGTGTTGTGAACTTTGTGGGCCCTCAAGAGTTGATTGGTCAATTCTGCGATGTAATCATCACTGAAGCATTACCAAATTCTTTACGTGGACGTTTAGTGATATAAATTAAGTTTTAGCCCATTGATAATATAGAGAGGAAGAGTCATTCATGAAAGTTCAACCCATTTCATATCAATTGAGTAGCAATGAAATTCAATCGATCGAAACTGATGTTTTAGTAGTTAACTGTTACGAAGAAGAATTATCTCCTGATGCAAAAGCATTGGATGTAGCAATGGATGGTCAATTACAAGCATTGCTAGATTCAGGGGAAATTACAGGTAAAGTTGGTTCAATTTTCACAATTTTTAAACCTGCTAATTTAAAAGTGCGCTATTTAGCAATCGTGGGCTTTGGCTCACGCGAAAAAGCATCAATTGATACTTTAGGCAAATCTGTTGAAGTTGCAACACAATGGGCTAAAAACACGCCTGTTGAAAATATAACTTTCTCAATTTTGAGCAATTGTGGTAAAAAAACTTACAGCATCCCAAGCATCATTGAAAACATCAGTCATGCAACTTATGTTTTTGATGCACACAAAAGCAAAAAAGCAGAACAACCAACACAAATTTTCACTATCAACGTTACTGCCATTACTGATGAAGTAAAAAATGCATTTACTTATGGCTTAGCATTGGAAAAAGGCATTGATCTTTCTAAAGATCTCGGCAATGCTCCTTCTAATCATTTAACACCAACTGACTTATCAGATGTCGCAGATAACTTAGCTAGTAAATATGATGATTTGCACTGCAAAATTTTAACAGAAAGCGATATCAAACGCTTAAAAATGGGGGCAATTGCTGCCGTTGCTCAAGGCAGTATTGAATCGCCAAACTTTATTATTTTAGAATACCATGGCGCAGATAATCGAGATGAAGCACCAATTGTATTGATTGGAAAAGGCGTAACATTTGACAGTGGTGGCATTTCACTAAAACCAGGCGCAGGCATGGATGAAATGAAATACGACATGTGCGGCGCTGCAACAGTATTGGGCACAATAAAATCAATCGCTGAATTAAAATTAGCCATCAATGTTGTTGCATTAATTCCTGCTGTTGAAAATATGCCATCAGGCTCTGCAATTAAACCAGGCGACGTTGTAACAAGCATGTCTGGTAAAACTATCGAAATTTTAAATACTGACGCTGAAGGCCGCTTGATTTTATGCGATGCATTAACATATGCTGAACAATTCAAACCTAAAGCTGTGATCAATGTTGCAACATTGACAGGGGCTATAATCGTAGCATTGGGGCATTTACCAACTGGCTTATTCTCAAACAATCAAGAACTAGCAGATCAAATTATTGAATGTGGAAATGCAACCTCTGATCGTGTGTGGCAATTACCCATTTGGGATGAATACCAAAGCAAATTGGACAGCCCTTTTGCTGATATTGCAAATATCAGCTCAGGCCGTGATGCTGGCTCAATTACAGCAGCATGCTTCTTGTCACGCTTTACAGAAAGTTATCCATGGGCGCACTTAGACATTGCAGGCACAGCTTGGAATTCTGGGGCAAATAAAGGTGCAACCGGCCGCCCTGTAGGATTATTACTCGATTATATTTATAAGCAAACTATTGCTTAATGTCACTACATTAACTAAATATATTGCATTAATATTAAGTGGCTATAGTAATATAGCCACTAGCTTCATTGGAACATACCTGTTAAAAATCAAGGAGAAGGTAATGACTATTCGTATCGGAATTAATGGATTTGGCCGCATTGGTCGTTTTGTTATGCGTTTAGCGTTAGAGCGTAATGATATTGAAGTTGTCGGCATTAATGACTTAATCGATGTTGATTATATGGCTTATATGTTGAAATATGACTCAACTCATGGTCGCTTCAAAGGCACAGTAGAAGTTAAAGATGGTAATTTAATCGTTAATGGTAAATCTATCCGTGTAACAGCTGAAAAAGATCCTGCTAACCTTAAATGGAATGAAGTAAATGCTGATGTAGTTGTTGAAGGCACTGGCATTTTCTTAACGGATGAAACTGCTCGTAAACACATCACAGCTGGTGCTAAAAAAGTTGTCTTAACAGGTCCATCTAAAGATGATACACCTATGTTTGTAATGGGCGTAAACCATGAAACATACGCAGGCCAAGATATCGTATCGAACGCATCATGTACAACAAACTGCTTAGCACCAATTGCTAAAGTATTAAATGATAACTGGGGCATCACAGAAGGCTTGATGACAACAGTTCATGCAACTACTGCAACTCAAAAAACAGTTGATGCTCCATCTGCAAAAGATTGGCGCGGTGGCCGTGGTGCCTCACAAAATATCATCCCTTCTTCTACAGGCGCAGCTAAAGCTGTAGGTAAAGTAATTCCTGAATTGAATGGCAAATTAACAGGTATGTCATTCCGCGTTCCTACTCCTGATGTTTCAGTGGTAGATTTAACGGTGAATTTAGCAAAGCCTGCAACTTATGCTGAAATTTGTGAAAAAATGAAAGCGGAATCTGAAGGTAGTTTAAAAGGTATTTTAGGCTATACAGAAGATGCTGTAGTTTCAACTGACTTCTTAGGTGAAACTTGCACATCAGTTTTCGATGCTAAAGCTGGTATCGCATTAACTGACAAATTCGTAAAAGTTGTAGCCTGGTATGACAATGAAATCGGCTACTCAGCAAAAGTCCTGGATTTAGTTGCACATATCTCTAAGTAGTAATATTTAATTGCTAAACAGGCATAATTTAAAATATGCCTGTTTATTTAATCTATTTTATTTCAAATATATTATTTTAATAATTAAATAATAATATACTGATAATCCTATATTCTCTTACACTTTTTAGTGCTAATATTTAAATGAGAGAAGTAAGAAGCAATAAGAAATATATTTATCTAATAAAAGGAGTGACTATATGTATAAAAAAATTCTACTTGCTGTTGATGGCTCTGATAATTCGCTTCGTGCAACGGTAGAAGCTGCAAAAATTGCAAAAATTGAAAATGATGCAATTGTTGATATTTTATTTGTTAATGTTCCACCAAAAACTGCACGTGAAATTCTACTAGAGCCATCTAAAGAAGAACAAGATGCAGCTAGAAAAAACAAATTACACCCTGTGGAAGAGATCTTAAGTAAAGAAAACATCAATCACAAAACTACAATTTTAACTGGCGAAGCCTCACCAACAATTATCCAACATGCAAATTCAACTGATGCTGACATTATCATCATTGGTAGTCGTGGATTAAATGCTGTTCAAAAATTTGTATTAGGTGGTGTCAGCAATGAAGTAGTACAAAAAGCAACAATGCCAGTATTACTAGTTAAATAACTTCAATTTATAATCAAAAACTCCCTTGATGACTCAAGGGAGTTTTTTTATTTATCTTCATTTACTTGAATTAAGTACTCTCGTATCTCTTTTAAGGCTTTCATTTGAATTCTACGTACCCTTTCATTGCTCATACCAAGTAAGTCACCAACTTCAGCATACGTTTTAGGAATATCATCCTCTAAACCAAAACGCTCAATAATTACATTTCGCGCTTCCCTATCTAAGCCATCCAAACCATCTTTCAATGACAACATCAAAGACACCTCTTCGAGCAGCCCTAAAGCATTATCTGTCTTATTTTCACTAGAAAGCGTATCTAATAAAGAACCATGCTCTTCATTTGTTTCCATATCCAATGATAAAATAATTTCATTATCCAATAAAAGCTCTTCAACTTCTTTAACAGTTTTATCGCTTTCTTCTGCAATTTCAGCATTGGTCGGCTCCCTATTAAATCTTACAGCCAACTCTCTCTTTGTTTTCAAAATTTTATTAATCGCTTTATGCAAATGAATGGGCAATCTCACTGCTCTGCCAGTATTCATAATATCTCGTTCAATGGCATAACGAATCCACCATACTGCATATGTCGAGAACCTATAGTTCATTTCAGGATCAAATTTTTCTACAGCCTGCATCAACCCTAGATTACCTTCAGCGATCAAATCAGCTAAAGATACGTCACGTGTGCTATAACGCTTCGCGACAGAAACCACCAATCTTAAATTACTTTCTATCATTTTTTGACGAGCAGCTTCGTCACCTTGCTGCACCATATAAGCCAGCTCTTTTTCTTCATCTGCACTCAATAATGGATTATCTGCAAGCTCGCTGAAATACATACTCAAAGAATCGGATACATCGATATTGCTATGCTTATCATAACTGGTGATAATATTTGAAAACTCATCAGGTTCTTCTATATGATCAATCATCATTTCATTATCACGATCGTAATGTAAACCTAGCTTATTCATTTGCACCCTTATTCATATTTATTTTTAATCAATTTAGATATACATCATTTTAATTACATAAATCATTGACGGGGCATATAGTATAATCAACAAGATAGAAGTCAAAATAAAAAACTCTTATAAGTATTATTTATAAAATCTATAATGAGATTATCTGCTTAGATAATAAAAAAGACACCTGCAATCTTTCATTACCATACATTTTTAATGAGTCGCTTACTATTTACTTACTTGCCACAACTATTTTTATTAACATATTTACTTATAAAACCTAGTAAAATACTAGCCTAACCAGCATATATAGAATTAATGTAAATTATTGCAATTTACATTAGAATTTTTTTTACAATTCAAGCCATTTCCACAAAATAAGAATTTAATAAATAGACAAAATTGACTGCTCAATTTTTGAGCACAATACATATCTTATGTGTAGTCATTTTTCTAATTAAGAGTAGTATGTTTTTAAAAAAAATGTGTTATCTGATCAAAAACAATGCAAATCTTTGAGCATCATATTGATTTGTAAATTTCACATCATATAAATTATTATTTATGTACTGAATGCTTTTAGACATTGGCGACGATTCATAGATTATATTCTGGGCCTTTCCAAATTCCAATCGCCAGTTATTTTCAGGTTGTACGCTAATCGCCTCAAGTTCTGCCGATAGAAAAAGTAGGTACTGTTTGATAATTTCTGGGATTTCATTTGATGATAATGCCACAACCTTTTCCTCACCACTGCCTGGAAATTTTCCTGAATACGCACGATATTGATTGGTTGCCATCAAAAAACGATCATCATCTTGAACTAGCTTATTTTGATAAGTTAGATCATAAATTCGCTCACTATTAGGATTAATCAATAAGCAATCTCCATTATAACGCCTTGGAAAACGCACATCGACTGAATAAGACAATCCGCCTTTAATAACATCTCGATTATACCCGCGATGACTTTCCCAATTCACTAGATACTGCCACTCATTACTTTCTTCTTTCAGTTGAAAATAAATACTATTGGCACACTCCAACCATTCTTTTAGTTCTTTTCCAGTAATTTCTATCACAGCGAGCTGATTATTAAAAGGATACAAATCTGCGATATTCTTAAATGTAAGAATATCATCATCTATCCAAGTAAAATCATAGGGTGCATTTTTTCGCCCACCCACTTTAAATGCAGGCACAGCACTCAAAATTGGCAACGAAAGATAATTTTCAGATTGAGATTCTAATAATTGCTTGGCATACCAAATTTGAGCATCAGCAACCAATTGAATACAAGCATCATCCTTAACCAGTGACAAGGCACTTGAAAATAGTGTTTGATTCTTTACGATGGGATCATTCATTCGCTGTATCGTTAATTCATGTGCTGGTTGAATCAATTGAAAAAGATCATGATCAAATTGATTACCATTACTACTTTCTATAATAGATGTTTGTACATCTACAACTTGCCATTTCTCTTCTTTCCACTCAAGATCAAAATCAAAAACACCTAGATATTGAGCAAAAGAACCAGCCATAATAATTGGCTTTTCAAAGTAATGAATGTTATCAGGGTAAATATTATGGGCATGCCCAGCAACTATGGCATCTACTCCATCAATATCTGCCAAAAATTGAATAATATTTTCAGCACATTTTTCATACGGCCGATTTGAAAAACCTGAATGTGCCAAAACGATTATGATATCAGCACCTTCCGCTCTCATTTTTGGTAAGTTTTCTTCGATAGAATCCAAAATATCATTCACACAAAGATTTTTTTCTTCAACCGCATAATCGGCAAATATTTTATGGTTCCACATGGTAACTTGAGGCGGCAAAGCACCAATAATACCAATTTTGATATTATGTTTTTCAGCACTATCAGTCGTAATTTCTCTGTCTAAGATTACATATGGTTTAATCCAAGGATCACCTTGATCATCTACAATATTGGCATTCACAATAGGATAATTGATATCCCCTATCATTTTCTCTAAGAAATCCATACCAAAATCAAACTCATGGTTGCCTAGCGTTCCAGCATCATATTTTAATGCATTCATGATACTAACGATTGGATGCATATTTTCTATAGAATAATCGCGTAGGTAATTCCCGATGGGGTTACCTTGTAAAAAATCACCATTATCTAATAACAAGGTATTTGGATTAGTTGAACGTATTTCTTTTATCAGATCTGATAATCCAATTAAACCAATATTAGCGAGCACTTCATCACGATAATAATCATAATTAGTAGCATGAGCATGGATATCTGTCGTTGTTAAAACTTTTAATCGTGCTCGCTGTTTAGTCAAAGTACCGCCTTATTGTTCACTTAAAGAAGCTAACATATCTGCTTGATGCTCTTGGATCAATGGCTCAATTATTTGATCCACATCTCCACTCACAACATCATCTAGTTTATATAAGGTTAAATTTATACGATGATCTGTAATACGACCTTGTGGGTAATTGTATGTACGAATACGCTCAGAACGGTCACCAGACCCTACCAAGCTACGACGACTATCACTCATTGCCTTTTGTTCTTTCTCACGTTCTGCTTCCAATAAACGTGAAGCCAATAAGCTCATTGCACGCGCACGGTTTTTATGCTGAGAACGCTCATCCTGACACTCAACAACAGTGCCCGTCGGTAGATGCGTTATACGAATTGCTGAGTCGGTTTTGTTAACGTGCTGTCCACCTGCACCAGATGCTCTAAAAGTATCTACTTTTAAATCAGCAGGGTTGATGTTCACAACTTCTGTTTCCGGCACTTCTGGTAAAATCGCAACAGTTGCAGCTGATGTATGAACACGACCTTGTGATTCAGTCTCAGGAACTCGTTGAACGCGATGTGCACCAGATTCAAATTTCAAGCGAGAATAAGCACCATTGCCAATGATGCGTGCGATGATTTCTTTAAAGCCACCATGCTCACCTCTATGCTCGGAGATAATTTCAACTTGCCAACGGCGAGATTCTGCATAACGTGCATACATATTGAATAAATCACCAGCAAAAATCGCGGCTTCATCACCACCTGTTCCAGCTCTTACCTCTAAGAAGATATTGCTATCATCATTTGGGTCTTTTGGTAATAATAAGATTTGCAGATTTTTTTCTAACAACTCTTGCTGCTCTTGCAACAATGGCAATTCTTCTCTAGCCATTTCTTTTAACTCAGCATCACCGCTTTCCAGCATATCTTTTGCTTCAGTTAAATTGAATTCATTTGTTTTCCATGCTGTAAACTCTTCTACAACAGGCGATAATTGAGCATATTCTTGAGAAAGCTCGCGAAATTTATTTTGGTCAGTAATAATGTCAGGCTCAGACAATAAAACGCCTACTTCTTGGTGTCGTTCTATTAACTGATCTAATTTGTGAATAATCGATGGATTCATAAAGTTCTACTATATTCTTTGAGAAATAGATAAAATAGTTATTATCGCAAAATATTTGTACTTAGTGTACCCGATAGGAAAAAATTTATGAAATGGCTGCATGTTTTCTTGGCTTTTATCGCTGGATTAATCTTTTTTATTAGTTACAACCTTTGGGTTGATGAAGAGAAAGGCGTACATGCAATCTCTGATTTAGAAAAAAAAATTGCTGAATTAAAATCACACAATCAACAACTAGAAGAAAGAAATAATAACTTAGAGATAACCATCACAAGTTTAAAAAATGACGTTAATTCTCAAGAAGAGTTAGCTCGTTATAAATTAGGCTTTATCCAAGAAGATGAAACTTTTTATCAAATTTTGCCAGAAGAAGAAGTAAATACTAATGAAAAATAATTTTTTTATCGCAGGAATTGGGCTTTGCTTTCTAATTGCCACTTTTTCATTTTATTTAGGCAAAACTTTCCCCATTATTGGCGGCCCTGTATTTGGTATTTCTTTAGGCATTTTAATCGGCACTATACTCTCTAATCAAACCAAATCCATCAGCTCAGGCTCGAACTTCTCGGGCAAAAAAATCTTACAATACTCTATTATTCTCTTAGGCTTTGAAATGAATATTAGAGATATTATTTCTGTCGGTATGAGCTCTCTTTGGATAATGATCTTCACATTACTGACGACATTCATAACAGCTTGGATGATGGCGAAAATATTAAAAATAGATTTCATTACAGGTACTTTAATTGGGGTTGGAACAGCTATTTGCGGTGGATCAGCTATCGCTGCAACAGCGCCTGTGATTCAAGCAAAAAACCAGGAAATATCATATGCTATTGCGACTATTTTTCTATTTAATATTATCGCTGTATTTATTTTCCCTGCTTTTGGGCACTTATTTAATCTGAGTAATAAAGCTTTTGGTATCTGGGCAGGCACAGCAATCAATGACACTTCATCTGTACTAGCCGCAGCATACTCTTACAGCGATGAATCAGGTGCTTTAGCAACAATCGTCAAGCTTACTCGCACATTAATGATTATCCCCATCACATTTGTATTATCCATATATATGGCTAAATATCGTTCAACTGATAATAATTACCAGTTCAAGTTACTCCATGCTGTTCCATATTTTATTATTGGCTTTATAATCACTGCAATCATTAACTCATTAGATTTTTTACCCGTTTCCGTCACTAATTTTTTAGCGCAAACAGGTAAGTTTTTAATTATTGTCGCAATGGTTGGCATTGGACTAAATACAAACATAAAAACTCTCATTCAAAATGGCATTAAACCAATTCTAATGGGTGCTGTGTGTTGGGTAACTCTATCAATCATATCTTTGTTTATTTTATATATGATGAACTATATTTAGCCCTTATTTAAGCTCTCTAAATAGATTAAAGTCGTAATCAACTTTATCTAAAAATAAACCTTGAGCAGGTGCTGTAATACCTGCTTTTTTACGGTCTAAGCTTTCCAATACCATTTTGGCATATGATGTATCAGCTTTTCCGCTACCAACCTTTAAAAGCACACCCACAATATTTCTTACCATATGATGTAAAAAAGCATTGCCATGAACATCAATATAAATATATTCATTTTGCTGATAAACATTAATGGAGAATATTTCTCTCACAGAAGTTGGTGCTTGACATTCACTAGAACGAAACGCATTAAAATCATGCTCACCAACCAAATAATTGGCTGCAATTTGCATCGCCTCAACGTCTAATGAATAATTAATATGTGTCGCATACAATCGATTTAAGACAGATTTATATGGCTGATTGCAAATAACATACTGATAATAACGACTTTTTGCACTGTAACGCGCATGAAAATCCAAAGGCGCTTGATAAACCGCTATAACAGCACAGTCTTCAGGTAAATGCGTATTGATACCTCTAATCCATGAATATTCAGAACGATCAGCTTCTGTGATGAAATTAACTGTTTGATTTCGTGCATGCACACCAGCATCAGTTCTACCAGCACACATTAAATCAATTGAATGATTGGCAATTTTTTCAATTGCAGGAACAAGGGCACCTTCTACAGAGCGGACAGGCGGCACTTTCTGCACCTGCCATCCTTTAAAATTTGTACCATCATAAGAAATAGATAGCACTATATTTTTTTGCTCACTCATTGTTTGCTGTCGCGCACTCGCTTAGATTCTATGATTGCTTTTGAACGGCTCATTTCCTCAATAAATGATGAACCTATTTTCAATGCTAATGTCACTAATAACACATCCACAATAGCCAAGTCCGCCAAACGAGAAATCATTGGAATATATTCTTTAGTATCCTCCGTTGCACCAGATTCCAAAACAACATCTGAAGCTTGCCCTAATGGAGAATCTTTACTAGTGAATGAAATAACTGACGCACCACAATCTCTAGCGAATGCAACTGAGTCTAAAATATCCTGGCTTCTTCCTGTGTGGGAAACTGCAATCAAAACATCTTTTTTGTTCATTAAAGAAGCAGCTAAAGAATGAACATGGTGATCACTAAACACAGACACTGTAATACCCACGCGTAATAGTTTTTGCTGAATATCAGTTGCTACAACGTTTGATGCGCCATGACCAATACATAAAACCTTAGACGATTTTAATAAGATTTTCACGGCTTGTTCAATAGCTTTCACTGAAACAGATTCTTTGGTGCGCAATAAAGCTGCTGATGCTTGAGTAATAACTTTATTAACAATATCTCTAGTATTATCGGACTCAGAAACATTACTATGAATAAAAGGAACGCCAGCATTTAAAGCTTCAGCAAGCTCTTGCTTAAATACATGATAGCCATCAAAGCCCAATGCTCGGCAAAATCTAATTACTGTTGGCTCAGAAACACCAACTGTCTTTGCTAACATACCAATAGATAAGGAAGCTGCATCATTTGGGTGACCCATTATCCAGTCTGCGACTAATTTTTCTGATTTTCTTAGTTTGTCACGATGGCTTTTAATATGTGAAATCACTCTTTTGTCTCCTTCATATAAGCAACTTTTCGAGTTAATCCGGTTAAAGCGGGATAAGGATCAGTTACCACAAATGTCGGTATGTTTTTGAGTAATTTTCCTACAGATGGACTTTCTTCGAATGATGAACGGAAATCTGATTGTGCAAAAAACTCTAAAAACCTAGGAATTATACCACCAGCGAGATAAACAGACTTTGCTCCCGTAATTAAAGTGTAGTTTTTAGCTACGGTGCCAATAATATCACAATATCTAGTAAAGAGTTGCACTGCAAATGCATCTTTTTTGCTAATTAAATGATCAACTAGTTCAACAGGATTCATGCCCGGTGAATTAACCTTAAGATATTCATTCATAAAACTAGTTAATTGCGGAATGCCTTTTTTACCTGCTATAAAATCTTCAACAATAATTTCATCTTTCCCGCGTGCTTTTAAAAAGCTCCAAAAATCTCTCAAAAACTCATCTTCAATCATCATGTTTGAATGCCCGCCTTCTGAGGGAACGACAAGCCAATCATGATGAAAAATCGTCAAACTTGTACCAACGCCAGACCCTAAAGATAATGCTAATTTAGGAGATAATTCTGACAACTCACCACCACCAATTTGCACCAAAGATGTACTTGGTAAATAAGGTAAAGCATAGCCTAGCATCGCTACATCATTATAAAAATGGACTTTTGCAGGTGAAAGCTTATTTTTCAGTTCGCTGAGCTTAAATGCCCAATGATTATTTACAAAGCTTATTTCATCTAAATCAACTGGTGCAGCTATGGCCAACAGTAATAATTCTGGCACAACAATTTGGTATTGTTCACAGTATTTACGAACAATTTCCTCAGGCGTATTAAAATCAGCTGAACGAAAAATCTCAACAGAATGGTATTTAATAATATTATTTGAAGAAACCATAGCAATTCGGCTATGAGTTGCACCGATATCAGCAATCAGTGCATACACATCTTTATTCACGCGGCAACCATTCGTTCAATATTTTTAGTGCGTCTTGCAAACCAATCGTGTGATCAGTTGCCGAGAAAAGTTGAACCGTCGCCGGCATCGCAAACTCTTTTAAAGCTTCTTCAACTTTAAACAATGAAGTTTTTGCAGGGCCACGTTTTAATTTATCTGCTTTCGTTAATAAGATATGCGTGCGTAATTCTTGTGATTCACACCAACGAAGCATTTGAACATCTAATGCTGTTAATGGATGCCGAACATCCATCATCATTATTAACCCTGATAAATTTTGGCGAGTTTCAAAATATCCTTGAATAATACCTTGCCAGTGTAAACGAATACGCTCAGGTACTTTTGCATAACCATAACCTGGTAAATCTACCAGAAAATTATCAGGATCAATTTCAAAATAGTTAATCAATTGTGTACGCCCTGGAGTTTTACTCGTTCTTGCTAATGTTGATTGTGATGTCAATGCATTTAAAGCACTTGATTTACCAGCATTAGAACGACCTGCAAACGCAACTTCATGACCTTTAGGCTCAGGCAACTGACTGAGTTGATTAGCACTTGTTAAAAATTTTGTCGCATGAAAGCGATGAATTAAATTACTCATTTTCTTCTTTTGGAGTTTCTTGACTACACTCTTCTGCAATAATCGCTAAAGCAGTGAGATATTTGTCGTTAATAGTTTGCATAAAATTGATTTCTTCAATAGAAAGAGATTCAATTTGATGCGCATAAGCTTTTTCGGCAATAGCTGCAAATCGTTCAGCATTATCATCACCAAACATAACAACAATATTACTTGAAATACAGCGAGACTCAAATTCTTTCAACTGACCAGCTTCAATTTGCTTTTGTTGTGTCGCGATTAATCGCGCGATAATGCTTTGCTGTTTAAATGAAAATTGCTGTTTCATTTTTTCTAATGCACCAAATATTAATTGCGCATTAGCAACAGCAAAAATTAGCAGATTAAGCCCAAGAAAGATTCGTTTTATAATTTTTTTCATATTTAAATTAATTCATGAGCACAAAATTTAGCTAAAAACCTCGATATTAGTGCTATTACTGATGTTAAGAAAAGTAAAAGCATGCTAAAATACCCACGTCTCAGAAGTCCCTAGATAGTTATAGCCGTTTGGCATGATAAATGATTTTCAACAAGTTTGCTTGTTTTATCATTTATTAATTATATTCACAACCCCATATAACATGGGTTAATTACAACAAAATAAGGGTTTTTTATGTCAAAAACAATGAGGACACCTAGCAAATATTTTGCAAGCCTCAACATTCCAGTGTTCGTAGGCGCAAATGTATTAATATTAGCACTGTTATTAGTGACCGTTTTTGTTCCAAATACCAAAGATTTTTTTGGCGCAATTCAAACATGGATTGTTGATAATCTCAAATGGTACTACATTCTTTCAGTTGCAATCATTCTTGGCGCTGCAATTTTTATCACTTTAAGTAGATTTGGTGATATACGCTTAGGGCCAGATCACTCAAGACCAACCTATAGTAACTTTAGCTGGTTTGCCATGCTATTTTCTACCGGTATGGGGATTGGACTTATGTTCTTCGGTGTTGCTGAACCGGTAATGCATTACATTGCACCACCTGTAGGTGATCCCGAAACCATTCAAGCAGCAACAGAAGCCATGCGTTTAACATTTTTCCATTGGGGACTACATGCCTGGGCAATTTACGCAATTGTCGGTTTAATTTTAGCGTATTTCTGCTTCCGTCATAAATTACCATTAGCATTGCGTTCTGCTTTATACCCATTAATCGGCGACCGTATCTATGGCAGAATAGGCGATGCCATAGATATATTTGCTGTCATCGGCACTGCATTTGGTGTTGCGACATCACTAGGTTTTGGTGTTGAGCAAATTTTCGCAGGATTAGATTATTTAAGTAATTATAAATTATCTACTTATGCGGCTTCTCCTGATGCTGCCTTATCAGTCAACAGTATAAAAATTATCATAGTAATAATCGCAACAGCTGGTGCAACAATTTCTGTAAGCTTAGGTTTAGACAAAGGCATAAAGTTTTTATCTGAAGCTAATCTTTATTTAGCTTTAGTACTGATGTTATTGGTGCTTTTTTTAGGTGGCAAAACTGTCGACTTATTCCAAGCTTATATCCAAAATACTGGTAGCTACATCTCAGATTTAGTAAACAAAACATTCAACTTATACGCTTATGAACCTAAAGACCCGAAAGATTGGATTGGTGGTTGGACAATTTTATATTGGGGCTGGTGGTTATCTTGGTCCCCATTTGTAGGTATGTTCATTGCTCGTATTTCTCGTGGCCGCACAATTCGTGCTTTCCTATTAGGTGTATTATTAGTACCAGCAGGCTTCACACTATTATGGATGACAATTTTCGGTAATACTGCAATAGACATGATTCGTACAGATGGCGTGATTGAGCTAGTAGATGCAATTAATACCGATAAATCATTGGCACTATTCGTATTTCTAGAATCATTCCCATTTACACAATTATTATCAGGGTTAAGCATTGTGATGGTTTTTGTATTCTTTATTACAAGCGCTGATTCAGGTGCGATCGTAATGGATATGCTCGCCTCAAATAAACAACAAACACCATTGTGGCAACGTATTTATTGGGGTTCTATTACCGGGATTATCGCAATCGTCTTAATGTCAGCCAATGGTTTAGAAGCACTACAAACAGCAACAATTGCCTCAGCTTTCCCTTTCAGTATTATCTTATTGATTTCATTATATGGATTGTTTAAAGCTTTACGAGTTGATTATGGTAAAAAAGAAATTCGCCTTAACTCGATCAACAACGTGCAATCAAGCTTAGTTTCAGGTGGCTGGCAAAAACGTTTACGCAGCTTAGTATTATATCCAAGACGCGATCACGTGATTCGTTTTATAGATGAAGTTGTGCAACCTGCTTTTGAAGAAGTGTCTGCTGAACTCACCAAACAAGGAATTCAAGCGACCATTACACGTCAAAATGATGATGATATTCTGTTTGAAGTAGAACATGGTAAGAATGATAACTTTATGTATCGCATCAAAGCACGTCATTATTTAAAACCGAATTTCTCTTCGATTGAAGCTTCTGATATTGATCCTGATTATCAAAAATATTTCAGAGCTGAAGTTCACTTAGATAACGGTGCTCAAGGCTATGACATTATGGGTTATAGCAAAGAAAGTTTAAGCAATGATATTGTTGATCAATATACAAACCATCTCCAATTCATTCATAATTTCCAATTAGAACATAACTATGATCCTGAAGGCAAACCAATGATTAGAGAAACTGTAGAGAATGTCGAAGAAAATACCATAACCAAAATATAATCTTTTTGAGTTCTCTTAATATGCGTTGTTATCTTACTTCTCCAAAATGGATGAATGAAAGCGTCAACTCTATTTAGGATGGGTCAACACCTTTAAACAAGCCTAAACATCTGTTTAGGCTTGTTTAATGTGATAACTTCATAACTACTAGAAGAAGTTAAATTTGCTACATGCTGTTATTTTACGCACATTTAAATTCTCAATAGCCGTTCAATAAACCAGCAGCTCACAGCACCTAAAGAATGTTGATTAGACCGAATAATATCTGTTGATATCACTCTAGTCAGATCAGGAACATCTAAACGCCTAATTAAGCTAGAGTTATAATCTTTCAATAATGAAATAGGTAATTCTGCCCAACCAAAACCCTCTTCGACCATTTCAAGTATTAGCATATAATCAGATGCTAGCCATACTTTACCTGCTGGCTTATGTTTATCCTCCGTGTATGTATTCAAACAAATTTGTCGTTCTTTCAGTAATAGCTCGCGATCTATTTTTTTATTATTGGTTAAAACTGGATGATGTTTACTAATAAAAATCCCCATTTCAACAATATTGGGCAATCTATTGTATGTAATGTCTATAGGGTAAGAATCTTGCGAAGCCACTAACCCTATTTGGGCACGGCCATTTTGTACCAACGAAATAATATCCTTTCCCTCTGCATCTAATAATTCCAATTCAACAAAAGGAAATTTTTCTTCAAATTCTCGAATAATATTATAACTGGGACTTATATGGTAAGTATCCGATAATACAAGTGTGACTCTTTTTTCAACATTCGTTTGCACAAGATTGGTGACCGTCCTTTCCATATTTTCCATGGCATCTAGAATATCTTTTGCATACCTTAATAAAATTCGGCCTTCAGTCGTCAACTCTGGATATTTCTTACTTCTATCAAATAGCTTTAATCCAGTGTCAATCTCTAAATTAGAGATCATTGTGCTGATGCCTGATTGAGCTTTCCCTAATCGCCTAGCCGCTTCGGAAAAAGAACCAAATTTAGCCGATATGTAAAAAGCCTTAAGCATATCAATAGTAATCATTCAATCCATCTCTTTTAAGTATACATTCTATCTTTACCCATAATAACATTAGATATATTATTTAGGCCTTGTAAAAAACAGTTTTTTTTGGAGTACACATGTTATTTACTAAAAAAGTAAATAAATCATTATTAGTCGCATGGCTTTTTTTATTTTTAGCAATTATCACCGAAGTTACCGGCACATCTTTCTTGGCTTCTGCCACTAGAAACAGCAATTATATTGGCTATATTGTAATGGCCATTGCTATAGCCCTTTCTTATTTCTTTCTCGCTCTATCGACAAAAAAGATTTCTATTGGCGTCGCTTATGCCATTTGGGAAGGATTAGGATTAACGATGTTAACCATCATCGGAATTTTAATTTTTAATGAATCTGTCTCTTTCATGGAATTTCTCGGTCTTATTGCCGCAATCATTGGAATTATTTGCGTAACATTAGGAGAGGTTAATTAATCATGACGATCACAGTAATTTTTTATGTCATTTTATCAGCAGTCATCGATATTATTGCCAATATGTTTATTGCCAAATCACAAGGCTTTAAAAACATCAAATGGGGAATTGGCTCAATCATTCTAATTTGGATAGCATTTGCAATATTAGGAGAAGCAATTAAAACTATCGATTTAGCTGTAGCATACACTTTATGGGGGGCAATCGGCGTCGTTGGTACAGCTCTTTTTGGCAGAATTATATTTGGTCATAAACTCAAACCAATTGGCTGGTTTGGGATTTTCATGGTCACTTTAGCAGTTATTTTATTATCTATGAGCTAACAATCATTGAAACGCTGGCTCAGCATCTGCAAAATCCAATGTCTTAAGCAGTTCCAGCCGTTTGATTCCATCAACATTAATGACTAGTCTCACTAGCTCTGTTGCTAAATTACCGTGATTCATTTTTATTCGACGTATCATATAAACATGATACGTTTTTTCACCCAGTACAGGTGTTTCGTCTTCTTCTAAAAATGGTAATTCCTCAAAAGCAATATCAATATAACGTAAATAATCCGTGATATTAAAACGTGTTATGTCTGCAATTGGAAAGCGAGTTTTCTCAAATAAGTTTGGACGATTAATCAAATGCATCTCTTTTTTATAAAAAAGAATGTCCTCTTCTCGCTCATTATTCATCAATAACTCTGTGTGTGAACTTGCTCGTAACTTTTGAATATCACTTGGTAACTCGCGATGAGATAAAAACCGAAATGTTTCTTTACAAATACCAATTGGCTTTTTCATCCCTTCACGATAAATCATTAACTTACGATCAGGAATCCAACGCTGAAATGTTCGATACAATTTATCTCTACCAATTTCTTTAATGCGATCTTTAAAGATATAACCCACAACCATTGCCACAAATAAATTAACACTTAAAGCGCCATACTTCCCTTGCCATGTGAAGGCGATAATTGTGGCAAAAATCATGGAAAAAGCAGCCGCAACACCATAAATTGAGTGCAATAAAATTGGCGCTCCTTTTTTATGGCTAATGTCTAAAAATAGATAACGACTGATATAACGCTTTAATGAGCTCCATCTATGCAAAACAGACTCATTACTTTCACCCAACTTTGCAATGCTTTCAGGATATTTTTTTTGACGATAATCAATCTCTGCTCGCCAAATTTCACTAATCGTTGCTCTGCAATGCATTTCAGATTCAGTCATTAATTTTCGCAAGTAAAAAGTTGTGACCCAAGAAATATATTCATCACAATACTCAAATGCTTTAGACCGAATCTTCTGCTCAATTTTTTTACAAGTCGTCGCTAAACTTCGATATTTAGTAATCGAGTTCTGAATATCATCTAAAAACTGTATCACATTCTCTTCAGTTTTATGATTGGGTGATTTCAACAATGCTTTAACCGCTAAACGTAAACTGCGCTTATACGTTAAAGCAACTTTCTTAAGCTCATTTTCATACTCATCTAAACTGATCTCTATCCCTGGCTCTAAATATTCAATTAATTGAATAGATAGTTTTTCAAGCAAACCTTTCTCTTTATATAGAGATTTTAGTTTATGAGTTGCTGGGCTCAATCGAACATAATTCTTGATGGATTGTTGAAATTCTTTAGTTGAATATGATTGAGGATTAATTTGTAAGGCTGCAGGCAAGAAAAAATAAGTTTCTACGTGATATTTAATATCTTTTGCAGTTGCATGATCAAAAGAGACCTTTTGTTTAATTTCAAATTGCCTATGACCATGAATTTTTAGTGATTCTTTAATCATTGCCCAATAACCTAATTCGTTCGTGAAGAGTTACTACTTTCATCTTCATTTATATCATCATTTAAAGCTTCCGATAATGCTTCTTGCTCATTTGTCATAGGATCACTGTTAGAAAAAGGATAATTTTGGCTTTCTATCGTAAAAATTAATATACCAAATAAACTTTTGATCAAACGTCGACAGTAACTTAAGTCATTCATCACTGAACTTGTACTGAAGGCATTGATCTCATTTTGGCTGCTCGCTATGAATAATTCTCGACGAAACATTTGTTCAAACTGCTTACTTTTAGCCAATAAAGTTTGGATCTCTTTCAAGATTTCGTCGCGTTTACTCTCTTTAGTGAGGTTATTTTCAATTGCGATATTTAATTGATAAAGCGCCTGCATGTTTTTAAATAAAAACAATTTCAAATCCTGATAAAAATCTCGCATGATGGTGTCATGCATCGTTAAATAACGATTAAAGTTCTTCTGTAA
>CANRJJ010000016.1 GCA_947630895.1 uncultured Wohlfahrtiimonas sp.
AAATTAAAACCTCTAAAGTGAGAACTTAAAACAATTATGAAGATTTCGCTCATTCCTGCCAAAAAGATTTTTTATCATAGTAATCTTTTATTTAGTATTAGAGTTATTGTAGCTTTACTTGGCGCCACATTAATCCCGATACTGTTTTTTGGCAATGTGCCTGCAATTATACCACTCACTTTAGGTGTTATAGCAGCCGCAGCCGCAGATATTGATGCAAGCCCTCGTCAGCGCTTAAAAAATCTTTCTATAATTCTCTTTTGCTTTGTTCTTGCGACTTTTTCTGTAGAAATACTATTTCCATATCCTTGGTTATTTTTAATCGGTTTAGTCACTGCTGGTTTTACCTTCACAATGCTTGGCGTTTTAGGCAAAACCTTCGCAGTCATTTCATTTGGTACACTCCTTATATCAACTTATACAATGGTTGGCATAGATTTATTCGAACAAAAATTCGTCTTATCTTCGTTGTTATTATTGGGTGCTATTTGGTATAGCTTAGTGGCTTTAATAGAGTCTATCGTTCAACCCATACGTACGACACAAGAGTATTTAAGCCAATCTTTTTTAGCTTTGCATGATTTTTTGAATGCAAAAGCACAAATGTTCGACCCTGATGAAACAGATGGTTTTAAACAACAAACCCAAGAATTAACATCTGTAAATCAAAGAGTTATTTTATCTATGAATGAAAGCAAACGTTCTCTGTTCAATCGTTTACGTGGTGACCAAGGACATCGCAAAGTGCAAGTCATGCTGAATTACTACTTTGTAGCACAAGATATTCATGAACGCGCAAATTCAGCGCACACTAGCTATCAAGTATTGAGCAATCATTTAAAAAACAGTGATGTTTTATTCAGATTATCGCGTTTAATGTCATTACAGGCGGCTGCTTGTGAAAAAATAGCCTATGCCATTAAATATCGCCAACCGTATGATCATAATCCTTTATTTGATCGCTATTTTAAAATTTTGTCCGAATCGATACAGAATGCAGATATATCGCTTTCTTTAAAAATTTCACTGTTTAATATCGTTAAAAATTTAGAAGGCATTGATAAACAATTTCGCCAAATCAATCAAGTCAGCTATATATCGACTGATAATAAAAATAATAATATTGTAGAAAATGAAGTTTATAGCTGGAAAAATGCTTATGAACGCATAATAAATAATCTCACGCTGAAATCCGCACTTTTCCGTCATTCAGCACGCATTAGTCTTCTATTTGCTATAGGTTATGGTATTGTGCAATACACTCAAATTCCACACGGCTATTGGATCATCATGACCAGTTTATTTGTGTGCCAGCCAAACTACTCAACCACTCAAAAACGACTATTTTTGCGTTTTTTTGGAACTGTTATTGGTATTTTTCTCGGTGTGTTTTTCACCTATCTATTTGATACTTTAGCAACGCAAATTTTTGCCATCATTACATGTGGCTGGTTATATTTCTTATTCAAAAATTCGCGCTATGCTTTTGCCACTTGTTTTATCACTATGCTCGTATTTTTCAACTTTAGTTTAGTGGGAGAAACATCGGTTGACGTAGCATGGATAAGAATCGTTGCCACAACAATCGGTGCCGTGATTGCATTTTTAGCCGTCAGTTTTTTATGGCCAGATTGGAAATATCGTACATTGCCAAGCCTAGTTGCAATGGCAAGTCATGACAATGCCCAATATCTCAATCAAACCCATCGCCAATATCAATCGGAACGCATCGATAATGTTGATTATCGCTTTGCACGCCGTGAAGCTCATGAAAACTCGGCTGACCTTTCTTCCTTAATCAGTATTATGTCAAATGAGCCAAAAGTTAATCATGAACTCATCGACACTGCCTTTAAATTTTTAACGCTGAATCACACATTCATAAGCTATATATCTACGTTAGGTGCTCACAGAACAACAAAACTAACCGAAAATATTCAAGATATTTTCGATCAAACAAATCGTTTTATGGTGCATGCCTTAGAGCACAACACGATTAATGATAAACAATGCTCACAATACATTGATGATCTTCAAAAGATCTTAGATAACTTTAATCACTGTGGCCACACCGAAACCGATTATCAGGTAACGCAGCAGCTGCAATTAATGCTACAAATATTACCTGATATTGTTCAAACTTCTCGCTCTATTCAGCAGCTAGATAACTAATGTGTCACAACATTTTTGGGTGCAGAAGCAGCTAAGAATTGATCTTTATATTTGATGAATAAAAATAGTGCCAATAGCAATGCGACAACGCTGATGGCTGCGCCCATAAATCCGATAGACTCTAAATTGATCTGAGTGATGACAATATTACCTACCAAAGCACCGCCACCAATACCAATATTAAAAATGCCTGAGAAAATGGACATGGAAACATCAGTGGCATCGGATGCCAAGTCTAACACTTTCACTTGCAGTGCTAAAAGCACCAACATGCTTGCGATTCCCCAGAAGAATGAAAGTATGAATAATAATGTGTGTGATGATGCCACTGGCAATAATCCCACTGTGCAGATCGTTAACAAAATGATGGACGCAGGCAAAAATGTTAGTGGATTGCACGCATTGTATTTACTGAAGATTACACTACCCGCAATGCCCGCAATCCCAAAGAGCAGTAATAAAAATGTGGTATTCGCTGAAGATATTTTAGCCACTTGCTCTACGAATGGTTCAATATAGCTGTATGCCGTAAAGTGCGCTGTCACTGTAATCGCCGTTAATAAATAAATACCCACCAATGCTGGTCTTTTGAAAATGATCGGTAAACTTTTGAGTGAACCTGCATTCTGGCTTGGTAGTTTTGGCAATACACGCATTAGAATAATTAATGTGATCAGCGCTAAAATACCGATGCTTAAGAATGTGAAGCGCCAACCGATCATCTGCCCTATCAATCGCCCAATCGGAATGCCTAATACCGTTGCTAATGCTGTACCTGATGCTAAGATTCCTAAGGCTTGCGACCTTCTGCCAACAGGCGCAATCCGCACTGCCAATGCTGCGGTGATTGACCAAAACAGAGCATGTGCTATTGCGATGCCGATTCTGCCGATGATCAAATTCGTAAATGAGTCAGCAAAAAAGCAAATAATATGGCTAATGATAAAGATAATGAATATAAATAATAGCAGGCGTTTACGCTCTACATTCCCAACCATCAACAATAATGGCAACGATGCCAATGCCACCACCCAAGCATAAATTGTAATCATAATGCCTGCTTTTGCAGCAGACATACCGAAATCACTGCCAATATCTGTCAATAATGCGATCGGAATAAACTCTGTTGTGTTAAATACAAATGCTGCAAATGCAAGGCAAATAACGCCCAACCAAGCCATATTGGTTTGATCATTATGAGTATTTAGTTTCACTGCGCTTCCTTTTTCTAATTCTATGAGGTGTCAATTGTAGTACAGAGCCTTGATAATTGTTCATAAAGCTGTCTGTATTAATAAAACAAATCAACCGTTAATACATATATTAATCAATCGTTCTCTACAGAATTTTATACTCACGGCATTTGACTAGTAAAATAAAAACAGCTTTTGATGAATAGTCAAAAGCTGTTTTTTAAATCTTTTAATTGTATAGATTCAGAACGAATTAAAATAATTAACTCACAACATTAACAGGTGTGCCTTTAACAAATTGATTAATATTGTTTTGCAAAATTCCAACCATCTTGATAATAAATTTATTGATCTAGAAAATAATGGTTCGCATTATGGTAGCAAATATTACTAACCATTTTACCTAATAACTCCATATCATTTGGAGCTTCACCATCGACGACCCATTGCCCAATCATTTGACATAATATCCGTCTAAAATACTCATGACGCGTAAAAGATAAAAAGCTTCTAGAGTCTGTCAGCATACCTACAAAACGACTTAAAAGCCCCATTTGTGAGAGCTGTGTTAATTGGCGAATCATGCCATCTTTTTGATCGTTAAACCACCAACCAGATCCAAACTGAATTTTTCCAGGAATACCACCACCTTGAAAATTCCCAATCATCGTTGCAACAATCTCATTATCACTTGGATTTAAACAATATAAAATAGTCTTAGGCAAAGCGTCGGTCTTATCTAACTTATTCATTAATTTAGACAAAGGTTCTGCAATAGCGGTGTCATTAATCGAATCAAAACCTGTATCAGGGCCTAATATACTTAATAATCTGTCATTATTATTTCTTAATGCACCTATATGATATTGCTGAATCCATTGACGTTTTGCATAACATTGACCTAAAAATAATAAAACTGCCGTTTTAAATTGAGCTATTTCATAAGGTGTTAACATTTTATTTTGAATTTTTTTCGACAAAATATAGTCCAATTCTATTTCTGAGGATTCAGCAAAAACAACTTTGTCTAGCGCATGATCCGAAACAACACAACCATGTTGTGCAAAATATTCAATACGCTTTTCTAATGCACCTGTTAAATCAGAATACTTCTTGATCTCTACGTCACTCACTTCCCCTAAACGCAGCATATATTCATTAAAACTATCTAAATGAATATTTAATGCTTTATCCGGTCTAAAACTTGGCAACATTTTGAAGTTATGAGTTTTTGATGCAAAAGCTTTATGGTGTTCCAAACTATCAATAGGATCATCGGTGGTTCCTATCATCTTGACATTCATCTGCTTTATAATGCCTTGAGTGGAGAAGTTTTTATCATGTAACATCTCATTACACTCATTCCAGATCGACTCTGCTGTTTTCTCATTCAAGACTCGATCTGTAATGCCAAATGGTCGACGTAACTCTAAATGCGTCCAATGATACAAAGGATTACCTATCGTATAAGGTACTGTTTTTGCATATGCTAAATATTTATCATAATCTTTAGCACTGCCTGTGCAATATGCTTCATCCACGCCATTCGCACGCATCGCACGCCATTTATAGTGATCGCCTTTTAACCAAATATCATATAAGTTTTCAAACTGGTAATTTGTGGCAATTAATTCCGGTGATAAGTGACAATGATAATCAAAAATAGGTTCATGCTTGGCTACAGAATGGTACAGCTCTTTGGCAACATCATTTGACAACAAAAAATCTTCTGTTAAAAAGTTCATTTTCACTCCTCGCTTTTATAGTGTTACGCCTGTTTTAAAAATTGCTAATTCTTTAAAATCCAATAACTCATTAACAGATCGTTTCCCATTAATCACATCGACCAACATTTCGATTAATTCTGTTAATGCGCTTTCAAATGTTGCACCAGCGACTAATTCACCTGCATTAAAATCAATCCAATGACTTTTTTTAGCTGCTAACTCACTATTTGTAGAAAGTTTTAAAGTAGGTGCAAAACCGCCATAGGGTGTGCCTCGACCTGTTGAAAATAAAACGATATGGCAGCCTGCCGCTATCAATGCTGTCGTTGCGACTGCATCATTGCCGGGCGCGCTCAATAAATTCAAACCTGGCTTTGTTAGACGTTCACCATATTTCAAAACATCTACTACCTTCCTTGTTCCAGATTTTTGCGTACACCCTAAAGATTTCTCTTCTAAAGTTGTAATACCACCATCTTTATTGCCAGGGGAAGGATTTTCATAAATGGGTTGCTTATGATCTATAAAATACTGCTTAAAATTATTAATCATTGAAACAGTATCTTGGAAGACTTCTTGAGAAACTGCGCGATTCATCAAAGGTTGCTCCGCGCCAAACATTTCTGGTACTTCTGTTAAAACTGTTGTGCCACCAATGTCTACCATATAGTCAGATAGCAAACCTAAAAGAGGATTCGCGGTAATACCTGAAAATGCATCCGAACCTCCACATTTCAAGCCTAATTTGATTTCCGAAAATTTACCTAGCGTTCTTTGGTCATTCTTAATGACAGAATACAATTCATCTAATACTCGCAATCCGCTTTCAATCTCATCATCTTCTTGTTGGCAAATTAAAAATTTCACTCTATTCGAATCATATTCCCCTAAAGAGTCTCTAAATTGTTTAATTTGATTATTTTCACACCCCAACCCTAAAACTAAGACTGCACCAGCGTTAGGATGATTGACCATATCTTGTAAAATTGTTCTGGTATTTAAATGATCTTCGCCCAATTGTGAACAGCCATAAGGATGTCTTAATACTTCTACTGAATCAATTTTTAGATCTTCATGTTTCGCCAAGAACTGTTTTTTAATTGTGTCCGCAATTGAATTAACGCAAGTAACTGTCGGAACTATCCAAAGTTCATTCCTAATACCAACTTGACCTTTATCACGCCTATATATGCAGACGTCTCTATCCTCCACCTTAACAATAGATGGCGATGAATTCACTTCTGGGAAATATTCATACTTATGAATATCACCCAAATTTGTTGTTAAATTATGAGAATGCACATGCTCACCAATGGCGATATTTACTTGCGCCCTACCGATTGCTGCACCATATTTAATAACATTATCATTCTCAAAAATATCAATAAGTGCAATTTTATGCCCAACAACAATAGGTTCTTTGATCACCAACTCACGATCATCTACGATAATGACATCACCTATATCTAAAGCTTGAGTCGCAATCACAACATTATCATTTGCATTTATCTTTATAATTTTATTATTGTTTTTCATATTTATTACTCTACTAAATACCAGTCCATGAGACTATGCAAAGCATCAGTCATACCATTTGCTAAAATCATTTCGCCATAATAATTAACATTTTCACTCAATTGAGGGATCTCTAATAAATTGCAGCCCCAATGCTCAGCATCACCCAAAATACTATTCACTAAATCAATGAATCTCAGCTCTCCATTGTCTATTGCCTGCCATTTAGTTTCATATAGGCTTAACCATTTTTGATCATCAGATAGTTGATGGAAGGTTTCATTTAATTTTCCTCTGTATAAAATCATCAAAGATGCCAAAGAAAAGCTCATTAAATGAGGAGATGTTTCATTTTTTGCAACATAATCCAACAATGCAGGTAAATTGCGTGTTTTAAATTTAGCCATACTATTTAGCCCAATTGAGAGCCATTGATGCTCGATGAATGGATTTTTAAATCTTTGAATAACATTGTTGGTATAAGCATCTATTAGCTCTTTTGGTAGCGTCAAACTCGATACAACCTCTTCTTTTAGCATGCTCATTAAAAACTTTTCTAATAAAGGATCTTCTAGCGCCGCTTTTACTGTAGTTTTACCGCTTAAAAATGCAACAGGTAATAATCCTGTATGTCCACCATTTAATAATGCAACTTTTTGTTGTCGATACAAGTCAAGATCATCGGTCACTAAAATATTTAATGGTACTTTATCCAGATGAAATTGTTGCTTTAATGATTCAGGAGCTTCAATGACAAACAGATAGAAATATTCTGCCATCACTAAGAATTGATCTTCACACCCTATCTCTTCCCATATCAGCTGCTTTTGACCCATAGGAAACCCAGGAACAATGCGATCCACCAATGTAGAATAAAATTGATTTGCAGCCTCAACCCAATTTTTAAAATCTTCAGGCAATCCCCATAAATCAGCATATTGAAGAATAATGCTTTTTAGAACTTCACCATTATTCTCAATCAATTCACATGGCAAAACCTTCAAACCTACAGATAAATCCCCTTGAAAATATTCATAACGAACATATAGAAATTGAGTCAATTTAGCGGGAAAGCTTTCTGGCACACATTCAAAATCAAACCGATCGCCCGGATAAAAAACTAATCCAGCCTCTGTCGTATTAGAAAAAACCCATTCTAATGATGATAATTTTGCAAGCGCCAAATAGTCGTAATAATTCCGGCTTAAATCGATCTCTCTTTGGATACAATCAATCAATTGTACTTCCCTAACAATATCGTCTTGCTCATTGATACCATTCAAAATGGTGTGATATAGACCATCTTGTTGATTCAACGATTCAGAAGAATTCGTACCTCTGGTAAGACAAATAACACCTGCATTAAAATCAGTTTTTTCATTTAATACTTGTATCATCCAATCAATAAATGCTCGTAAAAAATTACCAGAGCCAAATTGCAATACTTTGATTGGCCGTTCTTTTACTTGATAATTTATGCGATTAAGTGACTCCATAACCCCTCTCAATGTATGACAATAATAAAAATTGTATGACAACTTAAGTAATACATCGATAATACATTTTAATAAAAATAATACAAATTATTATAATAATCATTCATGATTACAATATAAAAATAAAATTAATTCAATAAAAAACAAATACTTATAAAAACAAAGACTGTTATAAACAATATCTTTTCAATTTAAGATTGAATCTGCTTTTTTTGTATGATAGCTTTTATGTAGTATTTTTGTAAAACAGTTATCAATAAATGCTTATAAAAATATATTTACTTAATATAAACATATAAAAAGAGGTGTAGGTATGAAAATCAATAAGTTAATATTGTCTGTAATCTCATTATCTAGTGTTTTTGCATTTAACTTGGTAGCTCAAGACCGTGTCACACTAAAGTTAGCACACAACTTAGATGCATCCCATGTTGTTCATCAATCATTAGAAAGTATGGCAAAAGAGATTCAAGATAAATCTAATGGAGAAGTGCGTGTACGTATCTATACTAATGGCCAAATGGGTGGCCCTAGAGAAACAATAGAAATGCTACAAAATGGCTCCCTTGATCTTACAAAAGCAAGCGCAACAGAAATGGAAGTATTTGTACCTGAATTAGCTGTATTCAACCTCCCATATTTGTTTAAAAATCAACAACATTTTGACAATGTAATTTTTGGTGAAATTGGTGATGAATTATTATCTAAATCACAAGAAAAAGGCTTTCAAAAACTAGCCTCTTATGTTGCCGGAACACGCAGTATTTATAGCAAAAAACCAATTAACACCATTGATGAATTAAAAGGTATGAAAATACGCGTTGTATCCACACCAACAACAAATAAAATGATCGAATCATTTGGTGCTTCCCCTACTGTTGTCTCATTTGGAGAAGTGTATACAGCATTACAGCAAGGCGTATTAGATGGCGCTGAGAATAATGAACCTTCCTATGTACAAACTCGACATTTTGAAGTTGCGCCTTACTACATAGAAAATATGCATACTGCTGTTCCTGATTATTTAATTATCTCCAATACAGCATTGGATAAATTAAGCGATAAAAACAAAGAAATTGTTTTAAATGCAGCTAAAAATTCTGAAAAAGTTCAACAAGACCTTTGGTACAAAGAAGTAGAGCGTTCAAGAAATGAGGCTATCTCTAAAGGGGCTAAATTTATTGAAATGGACCAAACATCATTTAGAGATGCTGTAAAACCAATGCATGAAGAATTTAAAGCTGATCCAGCTAAAGCAGTATGGCTCGAAAGAATTAATACAACTTCAGATCAGTAGAATACAAAACTCGGTCTATTCAAGTAATAGACTAAGTTTAAAGGAGCTCATACCATGCAATCTTTTATTTTTTTATTAGAAAAATTTAAAAAACTTATAGATTACTTCATTGCATCATTTAGCATTGTCGCCATGTTTTTATTAGTTTGCTGCGTTGTTTGGCAAGTTTTTAGCCGCCTCATACTAAAAGCACCAAGCACTTATACCGATGAATTAGCTAGATTTAGCATGATTTGGACGGGTCTATTAGGCGCGGCATATACATTTGGTATTCATCGTCATTTATGTGTCGATCTTATGACCATGCATTTTAAAGGCATCAAAAAACTGATCAGCGATTTAATTATTAACGTATCTGTTATCGTATTTTGTAGCTTAGTTATGTTAAGAGGCGGCTGGATTTTATTAAGCAAAGTTCATGAAACACAACAGCTATCTTCTGCCATGGAAATTCCCATGTCGTATGTTTATCTCGCACTGCCTATTAGCGGCATAATTATCGTGTTTTACGGCATAATTTTTTGCATCTTCGCCATTTCTAATTACCAACGAGGTGACAATAATGCATAATTTTCTTTCTCCAGAAATGATCGTTGCACTATCTATGCTGATCACTTTCTTAGTTGCAATCACATTTGGAATACCAATCTGTTTTGCAATTGGCCTTGCAACAATTATCGCAGCGATCTTAATGCTACCCTTAGATTCAGCTTTGGCAACCATCGCACAAAAAATGGCTGTTGGATTAGATAATTTTGCCTTGCTCGCCATTCCCTTTTTCATACTGGCTGGCACCTTTATGAATAAAGGTGGGATCGCAATACGCCTCATTAACTTGGCCAGCGTTTTGGTAGGAAGAGTTCCCGGTTCATTATGGCATGTAAACATCGCATCTAACGCAATGTTTGGCTGCATATCTGGCTCTGCAGTTGCATCTTGTGCTGCTGTTGGTAAAACGATGGCACCCATTCAAAAAGAAAACAACTATGATCCTAATTACTCCGTTGCAGTCAATGTGACATCATGTATTTCTGGATTATTAATACCACCATCGAATGTATTAATTGTATATGCTCTTACAGCTGGCGGACTCTCTATTACAACACTGTTCGTAGCAGGCTATTTACCAGGATTTTTAATTGCAGGTAGCGTTGGACTTGTCGCATTTATTATCGCAAAGAAAAAGAAATATGCTGTTAATGACAAAATCACTTTAAAAATGGCAACACATGCTCTACTCGATGCAATTCCTAGTTTATTTTTAATAGTCATAATCATGGGCGGGATTCTCATTGGGTTTTTCACACCAACAGAAGCTTCTGCAATTGCGGTTGTTTACACAGTCATTCTTGCGGTATTTATTTACAAAGAAGTCAAAATTAAAGAAATACCATTCATTATTCTAGAATCTGTTATTACAACATCTATAGTTTTATTACTGATTGGCATATCAATTTCTATGTCATGGATTTTAACATATGCAGATATCCCATATTTAATCAGTGATGGATTAATGAATATTTCTGATAATCCTATTGTAATTTTATTAATTATTAATATCATCTTGTTGATTGTTGGGTTATTTTTAGATATGACGCCAGCAGTATTAATTTTCACTCCAATTTTCTTACCCGTTGTGCAAGATTTTGGAATGGATCCTGTGCAATTTGGTATTCTCATGGTCTTTAACTTATGTCTCGGCCTATGTACACCACCTGTTGGCAGCGCACTATTTGTTGGATGCTCTGTTGGTGAGGCAAAGATACAAAATATTCTAAAACCTATGTTACCCTTCTATTTAGTATTATTTGCTGCATTATTGCTAGTGACTTACGTTCCTCAACTTTCTCTTTTCTTGCCAAATCTATTTGGTTTAAAATAATTTTATTAACTCGAGATTAACAATGAATTCCCAAAGACTATATCAAATTGTTGCAGAAATACTCAAACAACGTATTCTCACTGGAGAATATCCAATCGGTGAGAAATTACCCGCTGAAAGAGCCATCTGTGAAGAAACTGGACATAGTAGAACTGTCATTCGTGAAGCTATGATTATGTTAGAGGTTGAAGGGTTTATCGAAGCAGTTAAAGGTTCGGGCGTTAGAGTAATCTCTAATACCCACAAAATATATGAACACGAATACGATCAAAATCCTATTAATGATGCAGGGCCATTTGAATTACTACAAGCAAGACAACTCATTGAGTGTAGTATCATTGAATTTGCAGCAACACAGGTTACAAAATCGAATATCAATGATCTTATACAAATTCAAGAACAGGCAAAATTAGAAGATCGACATCGTGATTCAATATGGGATAAAGCTTTTCATATTAAAATCGCCGAGTGTACTCAAAACGCTTCATTTCCACCCATCATTGAAATGCAGTGGGCGATGCGAGCACAGAGTAGATATTGGAAAAAACTACATGATCACATAGAAAAAAAGGATATACGCTCTTGGTATGATGATCATGAAGCAATTTTAAAAGCTTTAATCAGAAAAGATCCTGCTGCTGCTAAATTAGCGATGTGGCAACATTTAGAAAATAGTAAAAAAATGCTATTTCAAGCATCATCTATCGATTTTGATATCGATGATGATCGATACCTATTTTCTGATAACCCTGTCATTGCATTTAATAATTAACCATTCCCAATGGAGATTAAATTTTGAAAAAAATTGCTCTTATCGGAGAGTGCATGTTTGAAATATCAGGCCTGCCTTTTAGCCATAACTTAACGCAAAACTATGGTGGAGATACGTTAAATACAGCCATTTATATCTCTCGCATACAAAAAAATATTGATGTTTATTATGTAACTGCACTGGGCAATGATCCGATAAGCAATCATATGAAAGCACAGTGGGAAGCAGAAGGCGTTTTGACAAAGTGTGTATTAAAAGACTCTATTAATAACACGGGACTTTATTGGATTATTTTAAATGAATATGGTGAGCGCTCCTTTGTGTATTGGCGCAAAAATAGCGCCGCAAGCCAATGGTTAAAACATCAATTCGCACCCAATGTTTTAGAGCAACTATTAACCATGGATTGGATTTACCTCTCTGGCATTTCGCTCGCAATTCTCGATCAAAATGATAGAGATACTCTATTAGGCTGGCTTAAAAAATATAAAAAGCTGGGTGGAAAAATTGCCTTCGACTCCAATTATCGTCCTCATTTATGGGAGGATCAGTTAAGCACACAAGAGAATTATCGCTCAATATTGGATTTAACAGATTTAGCTTTGTTAACCGATGAAGATGAAAGAAACATTTGGAATTTATTATCTGACAGTGATTGGAATGCACATTTTTCACAATTTAAGTGTAAAACGGTTATTTTGAAACAAGGGGCTGATGATGCCTTAATTTTTCAAAATAGCACCTCTATCAAAGTTCCAGCGCATAAAGTTGAACAAGTCATCGATACAACAGCCGCTGGCGATTCATTTAATGCCGCTGTCATTGCAGGAATACTTTTAGACCTGACATGTGATGATGCATGTGCTTTAGGCCATCAATTAGCAAGCCATGTCATACAGCATAAAGGTGCAATTATTCCTCATCAATACATGCCTAAAATTTTTTAAAGGTTACTTATGAAAAATAATTTATTAATTAATGAACTCTCTAAATTTAAAATAATACCTGTCATCGTTGTAGATGAAATGGAACAAGGACTAAAATTAGCACAAACACTTATAGAAGCTGATTTACCCATTGCTGAAATCACCTTTCGTTCTCCTAATGCACACATTGTTATGAAAGAAATCAAAGCACAATTTCCTCAATTAATTGTTGGCGCTGGCACTGTATTAAACAATGAACAAGTGAAAAATGCTAAAGATGCAAATGCTGATTTCATTGTCAGCCCAGGATTCAATATCAACACATTAAAAGCATGCCAAGATGCTTTAATCCCTATTATTCCTGGCATTAATAATCCTACTAGCATCGAAATGGCGCTCAATGAAAATATACAATACTTAAAATTCTTTCCTGCTGAAGCTTCGGGTGGCATCAAAATGATCCAAGCTTTGCTGGCGCCTTATAAAGATATTTATTTAATGCCTACAGGTGGAATCAATCAAAATAATGTCTGTGATTATTTAAAAGTTGATCGTGTATTTTGCTGTGGCCTTAGCTGGATGGTTGATCATAAATTGATTCAAAACAACGATTGGGATGAAATCAAAACTCGCATTCATACATTAAAAAATTCACTCAAAGAAACAAATATACTGCTTTCATAGTTTTAACCTAAAAAAGTAGCTTTTGACTATTTAGCAAAAGCTACTTTTTAAACATTTTAATTGTATAGATTCAGAACGAATTAAAATAATTAACTCACAACATTAACAGGTGTGCCTTTAACAAATTGATTAATATTGTTTTGCAAAATTCCAACCAAATTCTCAAGCGCTTCTTCACTCATCCAAGCGGTGTGTGGCGTTAAAATAAAGTTACCCAAATCTGAAGCCAATAAAGGATTATCAGGTTTTGGTGGCTCTGTCGTTAATACATCAAAACCTGCACCACCCACTGTACGATTGCGAAGCGCATTCGCCATTGCCAATTCATTTACTAAACCACCGCGACTCACATTAATGATGATCACATCATCTTTCATCATCGCGAGCTCTTTCTCATCGATTAGATTTTTGGTGTCTTCTGTTAAAGGCGCATGGATTGAAAATACATCTGATTGCTTTAAAACATCCTCAAATGCAACGTAGCCTTCTCTTACTTCTTTAGCATTTTTGTGCTCTGAAAAAAGAATATTCATGCCAAATGCCGTTGCATATTCCGCAAGTTTTTTGCCAATATCACCTTTACCAAAAATACCCAGTGTTTTGCCTTTCAACTCAAAAATTGGTGCTGCAAAAATCGTAAAGAACTCCGATTTCTGCCATCCATCTGCTCGCACTTCTTTTTCATAGACTGGTAAACGGTGCATTAATGAAATCATCATCATAAAAGCATGCTCAGCGACTGCTGTGCCACTATAATTGGCAACATTACAAACAGTAATGCCCAATTCTCTCGCCGCTTCTATATCAATAATATTAAAGCCTGTGGCAGAAACCGCGATCAATTTGAGCTGAGGGTTACTCTCCATCGCTTTACGGCTAATTGGCACTTTATTAGTGATCACAATTTCATGTCCTTGGATGGCTTTACTCACTGAATCTTCATCTTTGGCACAGTTGTCAACATTCGTCATTTCAAACGAAAAATCAAAAACTAAATCCACTTTATCCAATGTACCTTTATCCAAAAATACTATTTTCTTACTCGACATTAATCAGCCCTTAATATTATAAAATCAAAAGATAAAATGCTTTACTCTCTAGATATTACCAACCATTTTTGTTGGCACAACCCATTCATCAAACTCAGCTTCGGTTAAATATCCGAGCTCCAAAGCTGAAGCTTTTAATGTAAGATTTTTCTGATACGCATTTTTAGCAATTTTTGCAGCTTTATCATAGCCAATATGAGTATTCAAGGCCGTTACTAACATTAAAGAGTTATTTAATAAATCATTAATGCGCTCTAAATTTGGCTCAATGCCTGATACACAGTGAATGTTAAAGCTATTCATGCCATCTGCTAATAAACGCACAGTTTGCAAGAAGTTATCAATAATCATCGGGCGAAATACGTTTAACTCGAAATTACCATTCATGCCACCGATGTTAATCGCAACGTCATTTCCCATTACTTGAGCACACGCCATGGTTAATGCTTCGCTTTGTGTTGGATTCACTTTACCCGGCATAATTGAGCTGCCTGGCTCATTTTCAGGAATGCGAATTTCACCAATGCCACAACGAGGCCCTGAAGCCAACCAACGAACATCATTCGCTATTTTCATGAGTGATGCAGCCAAGCCTTTCAAAGTGCCGTGGGTATAAACCAATGCATCAGTTGTGGCTAATGCTTCAAATTTATTCGGAGAAGTAATGAAATCTTGCTCAGTAAACTCAGCAATTACGCGCGCGACATTTTTAGAGTAATTTGGCGGCGTATTTAAGCCTGTGCCAACTGCTGTTCCGCCCAATGCTAATTCAGATAAATGTGGTAATGAATTTTTAATGTGGCGATGCGCATTTTTCAGCATTTCCACCCAACCTGAAATCTCTTGCCCTAAGGTTAATGGCGTTGCATCTTGTAAATGCGTACGGCCAATTTTCACGATCATTTTAAAATCGTTGGCTTTTTTATCGAGTACTTTGGTTAATGATTCTAATTCAGGCAATAAATGTTTTTGAATCGCGACAACTGCTGCAATGTGCATCGCTGTTGGGAATGTGTCATTTGAGCTTTGTGATTTATTTACATCATCATTCGGATGAATCAATCGCCCTTCACCACGCTCACCACCCAATAATTCGCTGGCACGATTGGCAATAACTTCATTCAAGTTCATATTGGTTTGTGTACCCGAACCTGTTTGCCAAATCGCCAAGGGAAATTCTGTGGGATGCTTGCCATTAATAATTTCATCACAAGCTTCAACGATCACTTTAGTTTTTTTATCATCCAAAAGCCCTGCTTCATTATTCACGATCGCAGCTGAGCGCTTCACAATCGCCATTGCCGTGATTAAGTCAGGTGGCATTTTCTCTGTAGAGATTTTAAAGTTTTCTAAAGAACGCTGTGTTTGTGCGCCCCATAATTTATCAGCAGGTACTTGAACATCACCCATTGTATCTTTTTCAATACGAAACTCGCTCGACATCATATTCTCCATAATTTTTTTAATGTTAGACCAATATGCTCTGTGTAAGAGTGCACTCAATGTAAACCTATTTCATCAATAATCCAACCAATAACAGATTAATATTCTATTGACGATTTTACCTACCAGAAGGTAGAATAGCCGAAAATTTGGGAGATAATTTCATGTCCAGAAGAGAAGATATATTGCAGCTAGCGATCAAAAACTTAAGTTTGTATGGCTACAATGGTTTTAGCTATGCTGATCTTGCGAAAGAAATTGGCATCGCAAAGGCGAGCTTGCATTATCACTTTGCTTCCAAAGAAATTTTGGCCATGAATATCTGTGACTCTATCGAGCATTATTGGCAAACGCATTTTGATGCTATTTCAGCCGAAACAGATACTTCAGCGCTAGAGCAAATGAGCGAATTTATTCAAGCCAATTTAGCTCAACTTAAACACAATCGTATTTGTGCACTAGCTGCGCTATTGAACAACTACGAATCTCTCCCAAATCCATTACAACAACGTGTTTATGATTTAGTTAAATTTGAATATTCACTTTATTATCAATTCATTCAAAAAGCAGTCAATGCAGGCGAGCTAGATCAATCCTTGAATATTGACCAATGTGTTGCAGAGCTAATTTCTATGATTAAAGGCTCTTTGCTTTATCGACGCATTGGTCACGAAATGGGTCAAAAATTTAATGACTCACAAAATTTATTATCAAATTTATACAGTGCATGGAGAAAATTATAAATGCCGAATATTAATAAACGTATTGTTATCACTGGCATGGGCATCGCATCCCCGTTAGGATGCAAAATTGATGTCGCATGGCAAAGACTTCTATCTGGTGTTTCTGGTATTAAACGTTTGCCTTCGTTATTGGCTGAAAATTTCCCTGCAAAAATTGCAGGCACAGTTGATTCTATCGAAGAAGATCCAATTGCAGGCTTTGATGCTGATGCAACTGTTTCTCCTCGTGATCAAAAACGCATGGAAAGATTCATCCAGTTAGCGCTTGCAGCAACAGAACAAGCGTTACAAACTGCCAATTGGTTCCCAAAAACTGAAGATGAGCAAGTGCGCACAGCCACGATCATTGCTTCAGGCATTGGTGGCTTAAAAACCATTCAAGACAGCGCAGTGATACTGCACGAAAATCCAACAAAAAAGTTATCACCTTTTACAGTGCCTTCATTTTTAGCAAATCTAGCAGCTGGCCAAGTGTCGATTAAATACGGTTTTAAAGGTCCTTTAGGTACGCCTGTTACAGCTTGTGCAGCTGGCATTCAAGCAATTGGCGATGCTATGCGCATCCTTAAAAATGATGAAGCAGATGTTGTGATCTGTGGCGGTGCGGAGTCTTGTATCGATTCTGTGGCAATTGCAGGCTTTAATGCCGCCAAAGCGCTCACTACTCAGTTTAATGATAACCCAACAGCAGCATCGCGCCCGTTTGACACAGATCGCTCAGGCTTTGTGATTGCGGAAGGTGCGGGTATTTTAGTCATCGAAACACTTGAACATGCATTGGCTCGCGGTGCAACACCGATCGCTGAATTAGTTGGCTATGGCACAACTGCAGATGCTCACCATATTACAGCTGCGCCTGAAGATGGTAATGGCGCACGCCGTTCTATGGAAAATGCGATTCGTATGGCAGGCATCACACCACAAGAAATTGATTACATTAATGCACATGCAACATCAACACCAATTGGAGATGTGGGTGAATTAACAGCCATTAAAAAACTCTTTGGGGATGACAGCCAAGTGGCAATCTCTTCCACCAAATCTTCAACTGGGCATTTGCTCGGTGCAGCAGGTGGATTGGCGGCTATTTTCACAACGCTCGCATTGAAAAATCAGATCGCGCCATTATCTCTCAACTGTAATAATGTTGACCCTGAAGCTGTACATCTCAACATTATCACTAAAGAATCTAAACCAATGCAGATCAAATATGCCCTTTGCAATGGTTTTGGGTTTGGCGGTGTGAATGCAACATTAGTATTAAAGGCTTATTAGTTAATATTTAACAAAATCGAAGCATAAATATATACAAGTTAAAATAATGCAATTTTGATTGATATTATTTTAACTTGTTATTTTTTTAGGCAATCTAAAAGTATTTTATAAATTAATCAATATCTCAAACAAGATAATGATTTACATCTCAACATTGAATTAAAATATTCGCTACAATATCGCCCTATTGAATATTTGAAAACGCATGAAAAATTTAGTTAGGATGACTGAAATGACCAACTTTGACGAACTCTGGAAACCTTTTGCTCTCTCATTTGATGCCCTTAAAACCAAGGAAGGTTTAGAGTCTCTAGATGCACTATTTTTAAATAGTTTATCTCCCGAATTAAAAAAAACACTCGAAGCTTGGCGTAAAAATGAGCTGACTTTAAGTGAAGTTGAAATTTCTGACTTACAAATCCATATTGCCGTCGCCTTGAATAACTTCATGGCGAATACTCTACAAATTCAAAAATCGACAGATTTTTACTTTGCACAAGCAGCTGATGAAGCCACTGTATTACAGTTTAAAGATCGCTATATTCAACGAGGTGCAAAGCGTTATAAACAAGAAATTACAGACAGTTTTAATGATCTCACTGATCGCTTAATGGCAAAAAGCAAAGCAACGGCTGAATCATTTGAATTTGATTTAGCTAAATATGCAGTGGCACAAGAAGTGGGCTCTGATGAAGAAAAAGAGATCATCGAATGGGCAACTTTAGCGCTCAGCACTGATGAAGGTAAAGCAATCACAAAAGGTTGGGTATCATTTAAATTCCCTGAGCGTGTTGATCCGCAAAACCTTGTCAATAATGATGAAGTAATCTTTAAAGGTATTCCTGTGCGCCAAGGCAATGGCACAGAGCGCCGCCGTGATGGTTTCCATTTAACCGATAATCGCATGAGTGATCACGATATTGCAGGCGAAGTGGATTACTGTAAATACTGCCATGATCATGAAGGTGACTTCTGTAGCAAAGGTTTCCCAGTTAAAAAAGCACAGCCTGAGCTCGGTTTAAAGAAAGATACATTTGGTAATACACAAACGGGCTGCCCTTTGGATGAAAAAATCTCCGAAATGATCACATTGCGTAAATCAGGCCATGTTATTGGTGCGTTGGCAATGATCATGATCGAAAATCCAATGGTTCCTGCAACTGGTCATCGTATTTGTAATGACTGTATGAAAGCGTGTATCTACCAAAAAACTGAGCCTGTAGACATTCCACAAATCGAAACTAACGTATTAACAAGCGTTTTGGAATTACCTTGGGGCATCGAAATTTATGATATTTTCACTCGCTGGAACCCATTAAAACAATCAGCTTACTTACCAACAGATGGCAATAACCGCAAAGTATTAGTTTCAGGCTTAGGCCCTGCTGGCTTTACGATGACTCATTATTTATCACAAGCAGGTTGCCATGTGGTTGCGGTAGATGGTTTAAAAATTGAACCATTACCAGAAGCATTATTGAATGGCCCTGTTGAGCATTGGTCATCATTAGAAGAAGACTTAGCTTCTCGTATTTTATACGGCTTTGGTGGTGTTGCTGAGTACGGCATTACTGTACGTTGGGACAAAAACTTCTTACGCTTAATCTATTTAGTATTGGCACGTCGTAATAACGTACAAATCTTTGGTGGCGTTCGCTTAGGCGGCACATTGATGATTGAAGATGCTTTCGAATTAGGCTTCGATCACGTTTCATTGGCTGTAGGTGCAGGTTTACCAAGAGTGTTGAACATCGAAAATTCATTGGCTCGCGGTATGCGTCAAGCTTCAGACTTCTTAATGGCAATGCAATTAACAGGTGCAGCAAAGGCAACTTCCCTTTCTACATTACAAGTTCGTATGCCTGCGGTTGTAATTGGTGGTGGATTAACTGCTGTGGATTCTGCCACAGAAATGCAAGCTTACTACATCACGCAAGTGGAAAAAGTATTGCATCGAGTGGAAACTTTGGGCGAAGAAGCTGTGCGCAGTGCGATTTTTACACCTGAAGACAATGATATTTTAGATGAGTTCATCACTCATGGTCGTGAAGTAAAAGCTGAACGTGAGCGTGCAAAATTAGCAGGCGAAGCGCCAAACTTTACGCCGTTATTGCATAAATGGGGCGGAGTGTTGTTGGCTTACCGCCGCACAATGCAAGAATCCCCTGCTTATACTTTGAACCATGATGAAATCACTAAAGCATTTGAAGAAGGTATCTTCTATGGTGAATCATTAAATCCGCAAGGCGTAAGCTTAGACAAATATGGGCACATTGAAAGCATCACTTTCAAGAAAAATGATGAAGTCGTCACCATTCCAGCGCGCACTGTTTTAGTGGCAGCAGGAACATCTCCAAACACAATTTATGCAACTGAGCACGGCACTTTAGAAGTGGAAGACAAGCATCATTTCCAAGGCTATGATTTGCTCGGTAATAAAATTGAGTATGATCGTGAAAAAAATGTGAAAGATGACTTTGCACCATTCACATCATTTGAACACAAAGATCATCGTGTTTCTTATATTGGTGACACGCACCCAACTTTTAACGGTAACGTTGTAAAAGCCATCACTAGTGCAAAACGCACTGCTGATCAAGTGATTGAAGCGATGAAAGCATTGCCTGCGAATCATTTATCGAATGATGATTTAAGCGCAACGATGACAGAAGGTTTAACGGTAACGATTGAATCAGTGAAATTGGATAACCCTGCAGTTGCTGAAGTTTGGGTGAAAGCACCATTTGTTGCAAAAAACTTCCAACCGGGACAATTTTTCCGCTTACAAACATATGAAGTGGATGGTCAAATCATTGAAGAGACACGCTTACAAATCCCTTTATTTACTGCATCAGGCACGGGCTCTAAAGATGGCGCGATTCGTTTGATGGTGTTCCAATGGGGTGTTGCACCGCGCTTAATCTCTCGTTTAAAACCAGGTGATCGTTTAGTCTTGGCAGGCCCAACAGGTGCGCCAACTGATATTCCAACCAATAAGAATATCTTGATTATGGCAGGTCGTTGGGGTACAGCAATCATGCTAGATTTAGCGCCTGTATTGCGTGAAGCGGGTAACAAAATCACTTATATCGCAACGCTTGGCCAAGCATCTGAAATGGATAAAATGGATGAGTTAGAAGCAAGCACAGATCAAATCATTTGGTGTGTACAAAAAGGCGATAAAGTTGAAGCTCGTCGCCCACAAGATTCATCCGTTGTTGCAACGGATATGATCGAGTTATTACAAAATCTAGACAATGATGATGTTGTGGATTTATCAAGCATTGATCGTATGTTGGCACTCGGCTCAACGAGCTTATTGAAAGGCTTACAAAAAGAGTTATCCAATGGTGGCCGCTTAACTTCTGTATTCAGTCCTGATGTAGAAGTGATGGGAACTGTGGGTAGCCCAATGCAATGTATGATGAAAGGTGTTTGTGGTCAATGTTTACAATGGCAGATCGATCCTGTGACTAAACAACGTACTCGTGCGGTGTTTACATGTGCAGGCCAAGATCAGAATGTTAAAGAGATCGACTTAGATAACTTAACTGCTCGTACTAGCCAAAATAGATTATTAGATGTGATTAATGTCGCTTGGTTTAATAGAATTTTAACTAAGATAGATCAATAATCTACCCCATTAAAAAAGGAGCTTCGGCTCCTTTCTTAATGTTTATCCGTGTACTTTTTTATGTGCCATACACATTGCATAAATTTCGTCTTTAATTTTCAGCTTTTGCTTTTTTAAAGTCTCGAGGACGATAGAGTCCATATGTTCTCTTCTTTTCGTCGCATCGGTAATTCGTAGGTCTAGTTCGTTGTGTTTTGCGAAAAGCTTAGCAAAACGTGCATTACTGTTTTTCAATTTAGAAACAACATCTTTATATTCATCTAACATATAAATCTCCTCATTATTGGGAAAGTTCGAATCCTATTTATCTTTGTACTGCTCTATTACCATACTGAATTTTTTTACCTTATGCCTTTTTAATTTTTTATCGAATCAATTTTGATCAAGATTTTTGGGTTAATGATTATGACACCAAAGTGCTATACTCAAACCTCTATTCAGCATAGCCAACTTTGATCTATGAATTTTGAAGCTAATCCCAACATCAAAAACTCACTCCTAAAAATTATCTATAGCTCCACAATTATCGCATCGTTAATTTTGGTATTGGATATCACGCTGTATGACATCCCAAATATTAGAAACAATCAGTTTATCTACGATAACCAATTACAATTTTGGATATGCATATATTTTCTATTAGATTTTTTTGTGCTCTTTGCCACCGCCAAAGATAAAATTTTTTATTTAAAGCGATATGGGCTTCTTCTATTTGTCTCCATTCCATACATCAATCTATTTGAATACTTTAATCTATCCATTTCTCAAGAAACTTTTTATCTTTTAAAATTCCTACCAATTTTGCGAGGAACAATCGGCTTATTTTTATTGGCTAAACTATTAATTAGCAACAAAATTACAGGGTTATTTATCTCTTACTTGGCACTATTTTTCTCGATTACTTATTTGCAAACATTGATCTTTTTTGTCTTTGAAAATCAAGTTAACCCTGATGTAAAAACTTATAGTGATGTTTTATGGTGGGCTTCTATGACAGCCACAACGTTAGGCTCTAATATTATTCCTGTGACGACAGCAGGCAAAATATCTACTGCCATATTAGCCATTGCAGGCATTACCATCTTCCCTATTTTTACTGTTTACATTACTTCTCTCGTACAGAATTTGAATAATAAACATAAATAATTGCCCATAATTTTATCAATCTAATGGCAAATGCCTTGAAATTATAAAATATGACCTCATTTTCATTGGACGCAACCGTAACAATGAACAAGGAGTTCAAATGGAACAATATCGTGGAACCACGATCTGCGCTGTTAAACGTGGCAATGAAGTTGTCATTGGCGGCGACGGACAAGTATCTCTTGGCAATACAGTCATGAAAGGCAATGCTCGTAAAGTTCGCCGTTTATATAACGGTAAAGTGATCGCAGGCTTTGCAGGCGGCACAGCGGATGCATTCACATTATTCGAACGTTTTGAAGCAAAGTTAGAACAACATGGTGGTCAATTAACGCGTGCAGCAGTTGAATTGGCAAAAGATTGGCGTACTGATCGTATGTTGCGCCGTCTAGAAGCATTATTAATCGTAGCTGATGCAACGGCTATTTTAGTGATTTCAGGTAATGGCGATGTGATCGAGCCTGAACACGATATGGCAACAATCGGCTCTGGTGGTGCATTTGCACAAAGTGCTGCGCTTGCACTTTTAGATAACACTGAACTCGATGCAGAATCCATCGTTCGTAAAAGTCTAAATATCGCAGCAGACATCTGTATTTACACTAACCACAATCAAACGATTGAAAAATTAACATTTTAGGAATTTATCATGAGTGAAATGACACCTAGAGAAATTGTCCAAGAATTGGATCGATACATTGTTGGACAAAATGATGCAAAACGCGCTGTTGCGATTGCACTTCGTAATCGTTGGAGACGCCAACAAGTTACAGGTGATTTACGCAAAGAAATCACACCAAAAAACATCTTAATGATTGGGCCAACAGGCGTTGGTAAAACTGAAATTGCACGTCGTTTAGCAAATTTAGCCAATGCGCCTTTCATTAAAGTAGAAGCAACAAAATTCACAGAAGTAGGTTATGTTGGCCGCGAAGTTGACTCTATCATTCGTGATTTAGTTGAGGCTTCTATCAAAAAAGTACGTGAAGAAGCGATCAAACTTTCTCATCCAAAAGCTGAAGAAGCTGCGATCAATCGTATTTTAGATATCTTGATCCCTCGCCCTAAATCAGTTGGTTTTGAAAATGAGCCAAGCGCACCTAGCACTGATAATTCTGTGACTCGCCAAAAATTCCGCGAAAAATTAATTCGTGGTGAATTGGATGATAAAGAAATTGAGATCGAATTGTCTCAAAAACATGCAGCTTCTATGAACATCATGACCCCTCCTGGTATGGAAGAAATGGCAGAACAATTGCAATCTCTATTCAGCCAAACAGGCAATGAACCAAAGCATAAGCAAAAGATGAAAATCAAAGATGCATTGGCGGCGGTACAAAATGAAGAAGCTCGTCGTTTAGTGAATGAAGAAGAAGTGAAGAAAACAGCAATCGAAGCTGCTGAAAACACTGGTATCGTATTCATTGATGAAATTGATAAAGTTTGTCGTCGTGGCGAAACTTCAGGTGCAGATGTTTCTCGTGAAGGTGTACAACGTGATTTATTACCAATCATCGAAGGCAGCACGATTTCTACAAAATATGGTCCTGTGAAAACAGATCATATCTTATTCATCGCTTCAGGCGCTTTCCATTTGGCTCGCCCTTCTGACTTGATTCCTGAGTTACAAGGTCGTTTACCAATTCGCGTTGAATTGAACGCATTAACAGCTCATGATTTCGAGCGCATCTTGAAAGAACCATCATCAGCTTTGATCAAGCAATACAAAGCATTGCTACAAACTGAAAATGTTGGTTTAGAATTTACAGATGGCGCAATCACTGAAATCGCTAAAATCGCTTACAACGTAAATGAGAAAACTGAAAATATTGGTGCTCGTCGTTTACACACAATTCTTGAGCGTTTATTGGAAGAGATCTCTTTCAGCGCATCAGATAAGAGTGGTGAAAATATCACAATTGATGAAAATCTAGTGAAAGAATCATTGGGCGAATTGTCTGATAATGAAGATTTGAGTAGATTTATTCTCTAAGATTTTAAGCTCACAATTAATACGAAGTAAAAAGCGGATCATTTATAGATCCGCTTTTTTATACAATTGAATTAATACTGTGCTTCATATTCTTCATCAGGCACTAATAATGGTTCACGTTCCTTTTTATCACTCATTAATATGCCTTGAAACAAAATAGCGAGCGCCGCAATTAATACAGGAATCATCAGCAAACTAAACATGATATTGAAAGACATACCTGAACTGATCATCCAAGCACCTGCAAATGCACTTAAAATCGCACCAAAACGACCAATTCCATTCATCCAGCTAATCCCAGTGGCTCTTGCTTCTGTAGGATAATATTTCGATGCTAATGCGCTTAAGCCAACTGAACCTCCATTAAAGGCAAAACCTAAAACCATTGCAAAAATACACATCAAAATAATGCTACTGCCATAGTTACCTAATGCAAAAGTTGCAGCCGCACCTAAAACCATAACAATGAATAGTACTAATCTTGGTTTAAACTTATCCATACACCAACCTAATGTTAAACAACCTAGCGGCCCACCTATTTGGAAAAATGATGCTACAGTTGATGCTTCAGAGATAGAAAACTCTTTAAGCTTTACTATGGTTGGCAGCCAACCACTACACAAATAAATTAAAAACATTGCCATGAAATAACTCATCCATAGCATAAGTGTCCCAAATAAATATTGTTTAGATAAAATTACTTTAAGCCCTGATTTTTTTACCGTATTCGATTCATAAAAGAAGGTAACATTATTGTAATTTTGAGTTGGAAATAGCTTTTGCATCAATGCATTAACTTTAGTCTGAGAGTTATTTTTCTTAAAAAGATATGGCAAAGATTCTGGCATTTTCCAATATAAAAATGGCACTAAAATTAATGGTAAAACACCGCCCAATACCAACATACTTCTCCAACCAAAAGCAGGAATCATCCATGCTGCTAAAAATCCTGCCGCAGCTGCACCCAATGAAAACCCTGCATAAACAATCGTTACAGAAAATTGCTTTCTACGATCAGGTGCATATTCTGATGCTAAAGTTGCAGCATTTGGTGCTGCTGCTCCTGCACCTAATCCTGTTAAAAATCGTAAAATTATTAATCCAGTAATATCTGTTGCAAATGCGGTCAATAAAGTAAATAAACCAAAACAAAACACACTGCTCAATAGTATTGGTTTACGCCCAAACTTGTCCGCTAGAGGCCCTGAAACTAAAGCACCAATCGCCAAACCAAATAATGCAGCGCTCAGTACAGGCGCTAACTGATCAGGTGTAACGCCCCATTCAGATAATATCTGAGGTGCAACTAGTCCCATCACAACAACATCGATTCCATCTAATGCAATGATGATAAAACAAAAAAATAGAATTAGCCCTTGATATAGCCCCATCTTATTTTCATTAAACACTTCTTTTAAATCTTTTTTAATTAATGTCTCTTTCATAATATCCTCCATGGAATTAAATCCACCTTTTGTATTATTTTTATATGATCCGACTATGTTTTTATAATGATGCATTTATTTAAAGATGATAGGTTTAACTATTTGACTCTCTTGTTTCAAAATCATGCCTTCAGAAGCTTTGAGATAATGTTGAAATTCAGGATCAGTATCCCGTGCAAAACTTCTTTTTTCATAATCGTCTAAATCTCTGTAACCCCAAAGATGCACTACTTGATTTAAAGTCCCGATAGTTGCAACATAAAAACCTATTGGCTCTCCTAAATGTTTTCTTAAAATTGGCATGGCTAAGGATTCAAAAACCTCCAAAAAATCAGGCATACAACGTGGTTTAATTGTATATATTCGATGATCAATAATTTTATGTGTCATATCTATACCTCTTTCTGAGCTAAATCAGCAATATGATTACCTGTGATGTATCCAAAAGTCATAATTGGTCCCAAAGTAATGCCTGCACCTGGATAATTCCCTCCCATAATGCTTAAACGATCATTTCCAACAGCATATAATCCTTCAATTGGCTGATGCTCTTTTGTCAATACATTACCCTCTACAGAGGTTTTAATGCCTGAAAATGTACCCAAATCCCCCATATAAACTTTAACAGCATAAAATGGTGCTTTTAGTAACGGTGCAACGCATGGATTTGGCTTATGCAATGGGTCTGCTAAATATTGATTAAATAATGTTGAACCTCTTTTGAACTCAGGATCTTCACCATTCACTGCATCTTTATTGTAGGTTTCAACTGTCTTGATCAATTGAGATGCATCTATTCCTGCTTGCTTTGCTAGATCTTCCAAGCTATTGCCTTTAATTAAATAACCTTCTTTAATCAATTTAGCATTAGGCATAGGCGCAGGTTTTACATAACCTAAACCATATTTATTTAAAGCAACTTGATCGCAAATCAGCCACATTGCTGTCTCTTTTTCACCTTCACAAGCTCGAATAAGATCAGCCCCAACATCATGATAGGAATTAGATTCATTAGTAAAACGCTTACCATTTTTTAAAACCCCAATAATGCCTGGCTTGTAGCGATCCAATAAATGAGGAAATACGCCATAACCCTCTTTTTGCGGGACTTTAGAAACAGGCATCCAAGCTGATGTATCTTCATATTGAGTATCAACATAACCACCGACTTGTTCAGCTAGCTTGCAACCATCGCCTGTATTGGATTTTGGCACAGGGGAAATATGCTCTCCTCCTCTTTTCAAATGAGGGTAGACTGATTGAATTCTCTCAATATCATGTGAAAATCCACCACATGCCAATACAACACCATATTTACTTTGAATGTTATACATCTTTCCATCATGGGATGTTTTCACTCCGATAATTTTGCCATTTTCATCTTGTAATAACTCTTGAACAGGTGAATCTGTCAAGATTGGAATATTTAGATCAAATGCTGATTTGGCTAACATTGCAGCCAAAGCATTGCCACTTGTTACATTAGTGCCGCGCCCATAAATTAATAGCTCTTTGAGATGCACAACCAGCCTTTTAGCAACATAACTAAATGACTTTAGTGATTTGGTTGCATTAAAAAAATGTTTTAAATCTGCATTAGAGGAATTAAACATCATGCCAATAAATGTGATTGTTTTTAATGGTGGGCGTAAACGTTTTTTCTCATCATTAAGAGCCCGAATATCGTAAGGTGCAGCCAATACTGAACGACCGACATCAGCACCTCCAGGCGCATCAGGATGATAATCTGGATATAAAGTTGGAATAAATTTCACACTGGTTTCGTTTTCAAAAAACTCTAGCATTTGTGGACCATTATCTAAAAATGCATCCACAGCGGATGCATCATAATGTTCTTTAGCTTCATGCTTGAAATATTCAAGCATAGATTCTCGAGTATCTTTAATACCATTTTTTACCGCAAAATGATTACCTGGAATCCATAAGACTCCACCTGAAAATGCTGTTGTTCCACCAAAAACTGATTCTTTTTCTAAAACTAATACATTCAGCCCTCGTTTTTTTGCTGTAATCGCCGTTGATAAACCACCGGCACCAGAGCCGACGACGATCAAATCATAATTTTTATTATATACATCTAGGTTACTCATACTTTCCTCCTTCTCCTTATCTTTTATTTAGACTTTTGAATCTTAATATTATTAATACTGTCTATTCTTGAAGGAGGCTAGTGAGCTTTTCACAATTTATCCGATAATCAATTATTAAAAACGATTATCGGAATAGTTCTAGCTTTATTAAATCATCGCTTTAATTTCTTTCGTCGCATCTCGCAGTAAAGGCAATATATTTTCGATTAAATACTGCTCCGTTACTTTGTTTGAGGGGGCAACAGCGCTTAACCCTGCAACTATTTCACCCGTATAATCTATAATTGGAACACTAATGGCAGTCACACCCATTTCATACTCCTCCGATGAAATGCAATATCCATTTTCTCTAACTGCTTGTAATTTTTCTATAAACTCATCTTCAACTGTACAAGTAAAAGCTGTAAAGCGTTTTAATGGATACTGGCTTAGCCAAGTCATTTGTTCTGCATGAGATTTATTGGCAAGCAATATTTTTCCCGCTGATGATGTATGTGCTGGCACACGACTGCCTAAATGAATCCCAAAAGGCTTAACCCTAAAGCCATCTTCATTTTGGCTGCTTCTGGCAATCGCAATCGATTCATAATTATCTAAAACTGAAATCGAATATACAAAAGAGGTATTAGTGGCTAAAAAATTTAAAATCGACTGTGAAACTCTTGGTAAATGAGCTGTATTTAAAAAAGCTCCAGAAAATTTTAAGACTTTATGGGATAGCCAATAATAATATTTATCTGACTCAAGATAACCTAGAAATTTTAATGTCTTTAAATATCGACGAGTGGCTGTAATTGTAATATTCGTTTTTTCTGATACTTGAGCGACATTTAGTTTTTGCTTATTAACGCCAAATGACTCTAAAACCTGTAAGCCTTTAGCCAACCCAGCAATATAATCATCATATTGGATCTCTTCACCTGATAGCTCATGTTTAATAATCTCTCCACGCATTTCTCTCTCCTTTTATTATTTATTTTTCCGATCATCGTTTTTAAATTTCAACTATCGAATAATTCTGAAGTTTAGTTATACCTTTTTCTAAATCAAAACGATAGTGTAATTAAGGCGTCAATATTAATAACTAAAGGAGAGGATTATGACCACACGATTACAAGATAAAGTATGTATCATCACAGGAGCTGGTTCAGGAATGGGTGCATCTGAAGCTTTAGCTTTTGCTAAGCATGGCGCAAAAATTATCGTCGCAGATATAGATTTTGAAAAAGCATCTGAAATAACTAAAAAAATAGTTGCTGATGGCGGCATTGCTCATCCGATCAAAGTCGATGTAACATTAACGGTAGATCTGCAAAAGCTTGTAGGTTTCACAATTGAAAAATTCAATAGAATAGATGTATTAATCAATAATGCTGGTATTTTTGATTATTACACTCCTAGCTTAGAAACCAGTGAAGAGCTGTGGGATAAAATTTTTAATATCAATATTAAATCTATTTTCATGCTGACCAATTTAGTACTGCCAATTATGATTAAGCAACAATCAGGCGCAATAGTAAATATTGCATCAGTTGCAGGATTAGTCGCCCAAATGGGGGGAGCTTCTTATACTGCTTCTAAACATGCCGTTATTGGTTATACAAAACATTTAGCAGCGATATATGGTAAAGAAGGTATCAAAATTAATGCCATTTGCCCAGGTACAATTAGAACACCAATGACTGCCAAAATGTTAGAAACTAGACCGACTAATAAAATCCCATTGGATAGATTTGGAGATGCTTCAGAAGTAGCCGACTTAGCAATTTTCCTTGCATCAGATGAAGCTAAATTCATGAATGGTTCATGCATCGCGATTGATGGTGGCTATACCATCGTATAAAGTAAAAAAGCCTTATCAATCATTGATAAGGCTTTTGCATATTTCTATGTTTTAGAAATTCTCTGAATTTTCCAACTGCTTAACTTTCGTTTCTAAATCTGCCTGAATTTCTTCTGCAAATTGAGGATCATCTTCTTGTGCCTCAATGATGGATTCATCCACTAAACACTCAGGATTATAAACTGTAATGATCTCTTCACCCTTATCATCTTCAGTCACCAAATATAATAAACCTGAACGATTCACTTTATGGCATTGGCGCTGATACCATCCTGCAAAACCTGTTTTTGGCTCATCAGGATTATAATAATAAGCATTCATCACACCAGGCAAACCTAATCCACACACTAAGCCAGATAACAACACACAAGTAAATGTATAACCAATTAAAATACCGCTGTATTCAGATAATTGAGGTATATTTGCCACCGCAAGAATCAATGCCAATGAAATACCACCACGCACACCACCCCAAGATAAAATCATCAAGCTACCGTGATAGCTTTTTCTTCTCACTGATCTAAATGGAACAAATGCTAAAAAGTTCCCTGCAAAACGTGATAAATGCAGAATAATAAATGCAACGATACCGCCTAATAATAAGCTCGTATCAAAATCTATGATGAACAACTCCATCCCGATCAACGTAAACAAGAATGAGTTAATAATGCCTTCCACAGTGTGCCAAAAGTGATTAATCTCTTTGATCTCTTTTTCAGCTAAAATCTCTTGCCAACGATTCCCTACAACCAATCCACCCACAACACAAGCGATAGGACCTGATGCATGCGCATATAACGCCACCAAATATGAACCTGTTGCTAAAAATGCCGTAGATAAAATCAAAGATTCCATTTCATGCTTGCCATTAAGCAATTTCAAAACAAACCAGCCAAAAGAGAAACCAATAATCACAGCCACAATGATTTCATAGGCTAAATCTGCGAAGAAACCTTCTAAAGTAAATTCACCACCTTTAACAATCGCCAAAATGCTCATAAATAACGCGATACAGACAGCATCGTTAAACAGTGATTCACCTTCTAGTTTAATCATTAAATGTCGTGGGGCTTTAACAGAGCTTAATACCCCTTTAATCCCGATAGGATCTGTCGCACCAAGCGCAGCTCCTAACAACAATAGAACTAACAAGCTGACTGATGCGCCCGTTATCATTTGGTAACCATACAATGCTAAACCGAAAAAGCCTGCGCACAACACTAATGCAATACTCGCTAAAATTGCGATGGGCTTCCAATATGTTTTTAAATCCGAGCTTTTAAATTTGAGTGCAGACGAGGTTAAAATGAAACAGATCACACCATTGATTAAAAAATCGTAGAAATCAATGCTACGAACTGCTGACTCAATTTCTCCGATATTAATTTCTATGTATTCATTGTGCCCAAATAAACTGACAAACCATTGCAACAGAAAGACGAAAACCGCAGAAACTATTGGTACACCAATCGCTGCAGGCAGCCCAAGTACTCGTTTATTGAATAATGTTGTCGCAATGGACAGCAAAAAGACGACAGTGAATATCTGTAAAAGTGCAAAATTTCCCATTTTTTATTATAACCTTGCATAAATGAATAAGAGGTATTGTAATCTCTGAGCAAGAGATTATGTTAACTATATTTTATGCCATTTTAATTTTGTATTCGGTTAAATATTGACCTGCAAAATACCTGCTGATCTTTTTTGAAAATTAAAGATAAAAAAGGCCGTCAATAATATGAATACACTCGATAAGAAAGCTGTCGAAAACCCTGCACGAATGCTGTATTCATCAATCACATAACCTGCTATTGCAGCACCCAAGGCGACGCCAATGCCTAACCCTGATAATAGCCAAGTTAATCCTTCTGTTAATTGTTCTTCAGGGATATTTTCTTCAATCAAAGTCATTGCCGTAATCATGACTGGAGAAAAGAAAAGCCCTGATATGAATACGATGATTGATAATGATGCGATATTCCACACCATCAATAAGGGAATACTCGATAACATTGTCGCTGCCGCTGATACCAATAATAATTTAGCCAATGACCATTTAAATTGCATCATGCCAAATAATAAACCTGCAATACATGAACTCACTGCATAGAAAGATAAAACGATACTCGCGGATGCTGGCATATTTTGAGCTTTGGCAAATGCTACGCTTGCGACATCAATCGTGCCGACAATGATGCCCAAAAATATCAATAGTAATGTCAGTGCTTTGACCATCGTTAAGCGAAATACCGATGAACGATAAACTTCCACTATTTTAATCGCAGGCTCTGTATTCTTCTGCACAACAAATGTTGCAACACCGATGGACAAAAATAGCATTGCCAATAAAGGGCCAGCTTCAGGAAATAATCCCACACATAAGCCGACAGATAATGGTGGCCCTATGATAAAACACACTTCGTCTAAAACACTTTCTAATGCATAAGCGATTTGTAGCTCTGGTTTACCGCGGTAAATTTCCGTCCAACGTGCACGAACCATAGCAGACATATTGGGTGTAAAGCCGCCCAATACAGCAAAAACAAATAATAACCACGATGGTAATTGCCAATAAGCAACGGCTAAAAGACTTAAAATGCTCAATACCGCGATTAATGCTGTATAAGGCAAGACCTTGCTCTGCCCGTAACGATCCACGAAACGTGAAACTCTCGGTGCAATGATGGCACAACTTAGCGTAAATACTGCGGCAACGCCACCTGCTAACGTATAGCTTGCATTTAATTCTGAAAGCATCGTGATGATGCCAATGGCTGTCATTGATACAGGTAATCTTGCCAATAAGCCTGCTAATACGAAGCCTTTTGCGCCTGGTGTTTTTAATATAGTGGCATAAGAAGCCATGAGTGATTCCTCAAATTAATTTCACATACACTGCGTATGTTGTGTGGCGAATTGTATTTGCATACGCCATGTATGTCAATTACAATATTTCAACTTTTTATCAATGGATTCAGCATGCCTAAAGCAATCAATAAACGCACACAAATGATGGAAGAAACGCAGTTAAAATTATTATCTGCAGCTAGAATTGCTTTCGCAGAACAAGGCTATGCCAATACATCTATGGATGAATTTACCGCATCTGTTGGCTTAACTCGTGGCGCGCTTTATCATCATTTTGGCAGCAAAAAAGGCTTATTTGCAGAGGTTGTAAAACAGATTGATGCTGAAATTGATGTGGAATTATTATGCATTTCAGACAATGCTGAAAACCCTTGGCAAGGCTTATATAATCGCGGTAAAGCGTATTTAAATATGGTGATGAATCAAGAAATTCAGCAGATATTATTGATTGATGCAAAAGCCGTTTTAGGTAGCGAGCTTTCTCAAATACAGATGCAATGTTTAGAGTCTGTGGAGCAATTACTGCTTAAAGGCATGGAAAAAAACTATATTCAAACAACCAATCCATATGCTTTAGCGATTTTAATAAATGGCGCATTAACTGAAGCTGCTTTTTGGATCGCTAATGATGATGAACCTCAAGCTCGATTACCTGAGGCGATTGACTCCTGGACAACATTAATGAATGGTATCAAAAATATAACAAATATATAAAAAGATCTCTTATGAAAATCTTTTTATATATTGTGAAATAAAAATTATGGATTCTGAATAAGATCTTTCTGATATTGTTTCATTACATTCGAAGCATATTCTTGTAAAATTTGTCTATTTTTCTTACTAGTTAAGCAAAGTAAAATTGCAAAATATTTGTTCGATATATCTTCCAAGACATCTAAAATAGATATGTATGGTGTTGATGTAAATCCTGCTTTTTTTAAAAAGGCTCTATTCCAACCTACGTGAGTGTATGCACAACAGAACCTATATATAAGATATGAAGATTTCAATACATTTGTTTGAGCTGCCTTCTCTGAATGCTTAATCATGTCTGGAATATTAATTTTTTTAGCTTGACTACTAGGTGCTAAGAGCTTTTCAATTACAATATTAGTCCCTGTTTCATTTACAACCTCATCCCAATTGTTACTAAATTTTAAATACTCACATTGAAAATCATCATATAACTTATTAAAATTATCCTCCATTCGTTGGTAATTAATAGTGATATCATCGTAGTCAACTGTATAAATATCTTGGGTTGCTATATATTGAGCCTTAAAAAATCCCTCTAGTGTCACACGAAATAAAGGACATACAATATCTAAAATATGATTAGGTATTTTTTCAGATATATTTAAGTATTCTTTTTTTAAGAATCCCATCATATTTAGAGTCCGATATAAATTTCCTATTCTTTTAATTTCATCAGCAATAAAAATTTCTGCTAAGGATAGACCTTCATCAGAGATAACCAAGTTTGCTAATATATATCCATTTGGAAAACCATTTTCACCTATGAGTGAATTTTCCATCTGTTCAAGTTCCTCTGTTATACAAGATATTTTCATATGTCTTTCCTAGTTGTAAAAATTAAAATATTCAACTTTTAATAACTGAATAAAACTATCTGCTTAAACTATCCAACTCACCATCTCGCATCCATTCTGCGATCTGTTTTGTGTAGTAGCTCACAATCACATCTGCGCCTGCGCGTTTAAAGCCGATCAATGT
>CANRJJ010000017.1 GCA_947630895.1 uncultured Wohlfahrtiimonas sp.
TATTTTGTGATCTTTTAGCATTTGCTGATTATAAAAAACTCCTACAAAATTTGCAGGAGTTTGTCAGCAACCTGAGCCCACTTATCTAAGTGGGCTTTTTTTGTAGCTTATAAAAACCAAATATTTTGTATAATGACTATTTTTTGGGTGTTAATAATATTATGTCAGACAAGAAAGTATATCCGTTGATTATTCTAGGTTCAGGCCCAGCAGGTTATACAGCTGCATTATATGCTGCCCGAGCCAATTTAAAGCCTGTCATTATCACTGGTATTCAACAAGGTGGTCAGTTAATGACTACAACTGAAATTGATAACTGGCCAAGTGGTGAAGAAGGTTTAACAGGTCCAGCATTGATGGAAAAATTAGCCAATCATGCTGAGCGTTTTGGCACAGAGATGATTTGGGATCATATTGAAAAAGTAGATTTATCAGGTAAAACCTTCATTTTAGAAGGTGGCAGTGAAACTTATGAATGCCAAGCATTAATCATTGCAACAGGCGCTACCGCTAAATATCTAGGTTTACCATCTGAAGAAGCATATAAAGGCAAAGGTGTTTCAGCCTGTGCAACTTGTGATGGATTTTTCTATAAAGATCAAGAAGTCGCTGTTATCGGTGGTGGTAATACTGCTGTTGAAGAAGCTTTGTATTTAAGTGGCATTGCTTCTAAAGTTCATTTAATTCATCGTCGTGATACTTTCCGTGCTGAAAAAATAATGATTGAAAAATTGCATAAGAAAGTTGAAGAAGGTAAGGTTGAACTCCATTTAAATAGCGAATTAAATGAAGTATTGGGCGAGAATAATTTGGTTGCTGGCGTAGAGATCAAATCAACAGCAAGCAATGATGTAAAAAAAATCGCATTGCAAGGCGTGTTTGTTGCAATTGGGCATCATCCAAATACGGATATGTTTGCAGGACAGCTTGAAATGGTTAATGGTTATATCAAAGTTCGTTCAGGCATCGAAGGTAATGCAACAGCAACCAGTATTGATGGTGTATTTGCCTGTGGTGATGTGATGGATTCAGTGTATCGTCAAGCAATTACCTCAGCAGGTACAGGTTGCATGGCAGCTTTGGATGCTGAAAAATATTTGGATAAAATTAACTAGGGGGAATTATGAATTACAACAAAATGGAAGCGTTGGATTTACAAGGTAAAACAGTTTTAATCCGTGAAGATCTCAATGTGCCAATTCATGATGGAAAAATTACATCTGATGCGCGTTTGGTTGCATCTATGAAAACGATTGAACAAGCTTTAAAGCAAGGCGCAGGCGTTTTAGTAATGTCGCATTTAGGTCGTCCTGAAGAAGGTGTTTTTGACGCAGAATCTAGTTTAGAGCCTATTGCACAATGGTTGTCGAATGCTTTAGGGCAAGATGTTCCTTTAGTGCGTGATTGGATTGATGGCGTAACAGTTGAGCCAGGTAAAGTTAAATTATTAGAAAATACTCGCTTTTTAGTGGGTGAAAATAAAAACAATCCTGATTTAGCTAAAAAGATGGCAGCACTGTGTGATGTATTTGTGATGGATGCATTTGCAACAGCGCATAGAGCTGCTGCTTCAACAGTTGGTGTGGGCGATTATGCAAAAGTTGCTTGTGCAGGTTTAGTGTTGTCAGAAGAATTGGATTCTTTGAAAAAAGGATTGGTTGCACCTGTTAGTCCGATTGTGGCGATTGTTGGTGGTTCTAAGGTTTCAACAAAATTGACAGTTTTGAATCAGCTTTTGGATAAAGTCGATGTATTAATCACAGGTGGTGGTATTACTAATACATTGTTATTGGCGCAAGGTTTTCAAATTGGTAAAAGCTTGGTAGAAACTGATTTGGTGAATGAAGCCAAAGAATTATTAGCTAAAGCTAAAGCAACAGGTAAACAAATTCCATTGCCAGTAGATGTTGTGGTGGGTAAAGAATTTAGTGCGACTACTGAAGCGACAATTAAGAAAGTCGAAGATGTAGCAGCAGACGATATGATTATGGATATCGGTCCTGAAACCGCTAAGCTTTATTCAGAGCTAATTAAAAGTGCTAAAACAGTTGTGTGGAATGGCCCTGTTGGCGTATTTGAATTCCCAAGTTTTGCAGAAGGTACAAAAGCATTGGGTGAAGCGATTAAACAAAGCGATTCATTTTCTATCGCGGGCGGTGGTGATACAGTTGCGGCAATAGAGCAATTTGGTTTAACATCTGACATCTCTTACATTTCAACTGCTGGTGGCGCATTCTTAGAGTTTTTGGAAGGTAAAGAGTTGCCTGCGGTCGCAATGTTGGAAAGAAGAGCAAACTAAAAGGAAAATTATGAGTGATGAAATCTTAATTAATAAATCTCCGTATGAAACGCGTGCAGCGGTTATACGTGATGGAGTCTTGCAAGAAATATTAATTGAGAGGACTGATCGCAATCTTTTAGTAGGCAATATCTATAAAGGAAAAGTTGTTCGGGTATTGCCTGGCATGGAAGCAGCATTCGTTGATATTGGCTTAGAACGAGCTGCTTTTTTGCATGTAAATGATATTCATACGGTTAAAAATTCTTTAGAAATCGAAAAAGAGGTTTTAGCCGATGATATCGATGGTGAAAATAATAATAAAAGTGTGATAGCACAGCCAAAAGCGGACATTAATTCGATTCTGTACCAAGGTCAGGAGATTATTGTTCAGGTTATCAAAGATCCTTTAGGGACAAAAGGTGCAAGATTAACCACGCAAGTCTCTATTCCATCTTGCTATTTGGTTTATTTGGCGGATAGCGATGTGATTGGTGTATCCATTCGCATAGAGCAGGAAGAAGAGCGTGCGAGATTAAAAGAGCATCTCACTAATTATCAAGCAGAATTGGGTGGCGCTTATATTGCTCGCACAGCAGCTGAAGGTGTTGATCCTTGGGTTTTGCGCGCTGATATGCAGTTTTTATCGCGCCTTTGGGGAAATGTTTCAGATAAAATTAAGCAATCCAAAGCGGGTGATTTAATTTACGGGAATTTCCCATTAGAATTAAGAATTTTACGTGACTATGTTGGCCGTGGAATTCAACAAATTAAAGTAGATGCAACAGAGCCATTTGAAAGAATGTTGCGTTTTACACAAGATTTTTTACCTGAAACGGTAGAAAACTTACAGTTATATAAAGGCTCGCGCCCGATCTTTGATCTATACCAGGTGGAAGATGAGATTGAAAAGGCATTGTCTAACCATGTTGCTTTGAAATCTGGTGGTTACATCATCATCGAGCAAACAGAGGCGATGACGACAATAGACGTGAATACAGGCGCTTATGTTGGCCATCGAAATCTAGAAGAAACTATTTTTAAAACAAACTTGGAAGCTGCGCAAACAATTGCACATCAAGTTCGTTTACGTAATTTAGGTGGCATGATCATCATTGATTTTATCGATATGATTAATCCAGAACATCAACAAAGCGTTTTAGATGAATTACAGCTTCATTTATCAAAGGATAATGCACGCACAACAATTAGCGCGGTGACAAGCTTGGGCTTGGTGGAAATGACACGTAAGCGCACACGTGAAAGCTTAGAGCATATCTTGTGTGAAAAATGCCCGACTTGCCATGGCAAAGGCTATATCAAAACTAAAGAGACCATTTGCTATGAAATTTTTAGGGAAGTTGTGCGTGAAGCAAGGCAGTATCCAAACATTAATAGCATATTGATTTTGGCGTCTTCAGATGTGATTGAGCAATTGCTAGATGAAGAAGCTCATCATCTGGCTGAACTGCAAGCATTTGCGAAGTTGAACATAAAATTACAAGCGGAAGCGCTCTATAATATTGAGCAATTCGATATTATTTTATTGTAGGTTAATGGCATGAAAAAAATTGTAGTCGCAGTCACAGGAAGCATCGCAGCATATAAATCAGCGTTATTGGTGCGATTATTCAAAAAAGCAGATTGTGATGTTCGTGTGGTGATGACACAAAGTGCCAAAGAATTCATTACGCCTTTAACCATGCAAGCTTTATCAGGCAATCCTGTGGTGTCTGATATTTTAGATCCTGCCCATGAAATGGGTATGGGGCACATTGAATTATCACGCTGGGCAGATGAAATCGTGATTGCGCCATGCAGTGCAAATATGATGGCAAAACTCGCTAATGGAATTGCAGATGATCTAGTGAGCGCAATGTGTTTGGCATCACCAAAGAAAATCTATCTTGCGCCAAGTATGAATCGTTATATGTGGGACAATCCAATGACGCAAGCCAACATTCAAAAATTATTGGCAAGTGATATGTATCATTTAATTGATCCTGATAGCGGAGAACAAGCTTGTGGTGAAGTTGGGCAAGGTCGAATGGCTGAGCCTGAAGCAATTTATGCACATATTAAGCATGAAGATTTTGCGCCAAAAGAATTGCCATTCAAAAATAAAAAAGTGGTGATCACAGGTGGGCCAACACGAGAAGCGATTGATCCTGTGCGTTATTTGAGTAACCATTCAAGTGGAAAAATGGCATGTGCTTTGGCGGATGAGTTTGCTAAAAAAGGTGCGGATGTCACTTTAGTGCTTGGGCCTTGTGAAGCAAAGCCTGTGCAAAATATACAAATAATTTCGGTGATGAGCGCGCAAGATATGTTGAATGCTGTTTTAGCGAACATTACAGATGCTGATATTTTTGTGGGGGCGGCTGCGGTGGCAGACTATCGTGTTGCGGATATTGCCAATGAGAAAATGAAGAAAAGTGATAAAGAAGATGTGCTGACTTTATCATTTGTGAAAAATCCAGATGTTTTAGCTACGGTTGCAGCTTTGCCAAATAAGCCATTTGTTGTTGGCTTTGCAGCTGAAACACAAAATGTGATCGAGTATGCAACGCGTAAGCTTAAAGATAAGAAATTAGATCTAATTTGCGCCAATGATGTTTCGGGCGACAAAGTTTTTGGCAAAGATGAGAATAATATTGTCATTATTGATACAAATAATGAAAAAACAGAATTATCTCGTTCATCAAAACAAGATCAAGCAGAAAAAATTGTGAATTTAATCGTAAAAAAATTAATTAAATAAATAGTGAGTATCAAAAATACAACAATATAAATGCTTGATTTTAAATGATAAAAAATAAATTTAGATTGTTTGGTAAATATTTTTACAACAATTTGTATTAAAAATGAAAAAAAAAGTTGCATTAAAATCACAAATAGTATTAAATTAGCCACATGGATAAGTATGAGACTTAACTCATTATCTAATTTATTTTTAATCAATTTGGAGCTTACAAAATGAAAAAGAGCTTAGTTGTAGTAGCATTAGCGGGCGCAATGGCGTTCACAGCAGCATCAGCTGAAACAGTACTTTACGGTTCAATCCGTTTAGGTGCAGAAGTTTCTAAAAACCATTTCAACTCTGAAGGCGCGCAAAACAAACGTGGTTTGGATATGCAAGATTTCGGTTCACGTTTAGGTTTGAAAGGTTCAGAAGACTTAGGTAACGGTACTAAAGTACTTTACCAAGTTGAGTGGGCATTCAACGGTATGGAAGGTGGTTCAACTGGTGGTGGTTTCAACAACCGTTTAGCATGGATCGGTTTGAACGGCGAGTGGGGTACATTTGCTTTAGGTCGTCAAAACAACCCATTCACAGAATCATTGTTCATCGGTACTGAAGCGGATAACTTCAACGGTAACATGGCAGGTCATTCAGCATTGCGTATCGCAACTGGTACAGTTATGACTGCAGCTGGTTCTGAGACAGAAGGTGATTTCTTCTCTATGCCAACTCGCGTAGGTAACTCAGTTGCTTACGTTTCTCCATCATTCTCTGGCTTCAACTTTGTTGTAGCTGGCGTAGCAGAAGCTCCAGCTTCTAGCACTACTGTTAATCCTGCAAACTACTATACAACTAACAACTCAAGCAAAGGTTTTGATATCTACACTGTAGGTTTAAACTATGAGCACGAGTCTGGTTTCTATGCTAAAGCGGCTTACTTAGGTGCAAACTTGAATAAAGGTTACAAAACTGCAAACGTTTACGGTTTGAACGTTGGTTTTGCTAATGAACAATTTGGTGTGAATGCAGACTTCGCAGCTGGTGATCGTGGTGCTAAAGACACAATCGCTGCATTATCAGGTGCTAACACTAAAGTAACTTCAACTGGTTGGGACTTAGGTGGTCACTTCTCATTTGGTCCTGATTACTTCAGCACAGTACGTGCGACAGTAGGTCAAGCAGAAGTTAAATACAAAGATGTTGATACTCGTAAAGATAAAATCACTACTTGGGCTGTTGGTTTCGAGCAAAAATTATCTACACGTACGAAAGTATGGGTTGAATATGCGAAACAAAATGCTAAGTTTGATGGCGTTAAAGGTAACAACGACGCAGTATCAGTTGGTATCCGTCACGATTTCTAATCTGACTTTACTCAGAGTATAAAAATTAAGGCCCGCATTCGCGGGCTTTATCTTTTGGAGGAAATAAATGATCGGCGTATTAGGCAGTGGCTCTTGGGGAAGTGCGTTGGCAATTCATATTGCTCGCGTGCACGATGTGGTTTTGTGGGGGCACAATAGTAATGATGTAAAAGTGATCCAAGAAACTCGCTACAATCCTAAGTATTTACCCAATATAGAATATCCAAATAATATTTTAGTGACTGATTCTTTGGTGGAATTGGTTGAAACATGTGATCAATTAGTGTTTGTTGTGCCATCTTTTGCATTATTGAATATTCTTCAAGAAATTAAAGGTTTTACGGATAAAAAGCTCTCTTTTATCAATGCAACGAAAGGCTTAGAGCACGATAGCAACGCATTTTTTTCAGATATTATTGATGAGTTGTTTGATTACCCAACGCAAGCGGTTTTATCGGGCCCAAGCTTCGCTTCAGAAGTGGCAAGGCACTTACCAACAGCCATAACGATTGCATCTAATAATGAGCGTGATGCGAAGCAATTCTTGCCTTTGTTTCATCATCACCATATGCGGGCTTATGTGAATTCTGATCCTATTGGCGTGCAGTTAGCTGGCACTTATAAAAATGTGATCGCGATAGCTGCGGGAATGTCTGAAGGTTTGGGGTTTGGATACAATGCAAGAGCGGCATTAATCACACGAGGATTGGCTGAAATGACGCGTTTAGGCGTGGCTTTAGGTGCATCAGTGGAAACATTCTTAGGATTGGCAGGCGTTGGTGATTTAACCTTAACAGCAACGAGTACAGAATCGAGAAACTATCGTTTTGGTAAGTTGATTGGTGAAGGTGCAACGAAAGAAGAAGCTTTTGCAAAAGTATTTCAAGTTGTGGAGGGCGCTAACAATGTGATCAACATGAAAACATTGGGTGAAAAACACAACATCGAATTACCAATTGTGGCAGAAGTTTATAAGATATTGATGGAAGGATTGCACCCTAAAATTGCGTTAAGCAACTTGCTGGAAAGATCAGCAAAAAGTGAATAATAAAAAAGCCTCTATTTCTAGAGGCTTTTTAGCATTTTGTTTGTTTAATCTAAACTTCGATTATTTGTAACGAGTTTTAGAAAAATAACGATCGAATTGTGCTTGTGTGTTTAAAGCAATGCTTTTTGCTTCATTTGCAGTTGTTAAAGCTTCATCAGCAGTTTTTTGTGCATTTGTTGCGCAGCCAGTTGCTACTAAACCTAAAGCGATTAAACCAGTTACTTTTAATAAGCCTTTCATTGTATAACTCCATAGTAAATTAGGTTTCGAGGTGATCTTATAGTATGCCTATTTTTAGACATAAATCAATTCTCGAGTGCAATTATAGTCTATTTATTTCAAACGGGAAGATGCCGAGCGAAATATTTATTCAAAAAATTTGAGTAAGTCATCATATAGCAAATCATTCTGAGAAATGTAGCTACTATGATCATGATTTGGAATGATTTTTAATTCTGAGTGGTGGATATTTTTTTGGATTTTTTCAAAAGTCCCTGCTTTATAAAGATCATTTTCGCCACCGATTATCAATGTGTTAGCTTGAATTTTTTGTAGCTCATTTTCTGCGATATTTGGCTCATCTAACATCAGTTTATATAAAGGATTTGGATCATTTTTATATAAACGCTGTAGATAACGAATGCACACATCTGTAAGATCATTGGGCGTTAAATTTGGGCCCAATAATGCAATTTTATTTGGCAAAGAAGGATATTGGGTTGCCAATAACATAGTGATGATAGAACCATCACTAAAGCCAATAATATTAGGCTTTGTTAATTGTAGGGCAATGATGAACTGATGGAGATCTTCCATCATAGTTTGATAATGAAATTCAGCGGTGATATCACTTTTTCCATGATTTCGACTATCAATGGCATAGCAGGTAAAGTGCTTGGAAAGTTTGTTGATTAAAGGCGTAAATATTGTGTGATCTTCGCCATTACCATGTAGGAATAGTAAAGGTTCGCCTTGACCTTGTTGCGTGTAAAAAAGATTAATATTATTAACGTGAATAAACGGCATCATTATCTTCCTTGGAAATATCATCTAGCATGATACTAGATGATATTTTTAAGGATAGAGATTAATTATCCCAAGCTGGAGGAAGATTGTAGAAAGCAGGGAAGTTGTTAGTAGTAAATTCTTTAAAAGCATCATCATTCACAATTTCAATCACTGCATTTGCCCAATCACTGTTTTTATTTTCATCCGCTACAACGATCCAATTCACAAATAATTTGCCTGGCTCAGTGCTTAGCATGTCGCTGTCAGGAATTTTTGCATCTTGTGCGTAGTTACCGTTGATGACCGCGTAATCAACGTCATCTCTTGCTCGAACCACTTGGCCAGCATCAATCGCTAAAATCTCTACTTGTGCAGGATTTGCGATAATATCTTTCATGCTCACAATAATTGGATCAGCATTTGGGTCTAATTGAATCCAACCCAGAGCTTCGATGATGCGTAAGCCGCGAGCAAAGTTTGTAACATTTGATGGAATGGCAATTTTGCTACCAGGTTTTACATCATCCAAAGACTTTGCATTCGCAGAATAGATTGCCAATGGCGCAGTGGGCACTTGCACTAATGGCTGAAGATTTGTTTTCGCTTGCGCATTGTATTCATCTAAATATGGTTTATGTTGAAACATATTTAAATCAGCTGAGCCATCCGCCACTGTTTGATTAGATAAACGGCCATTTGTGCTCTCTTTTAGCTCAAATTTATAACCACGTTTTTCTAATTCAGGACCAATATGATTGCGAATCATATCAGCGAAATCACCAGGGGATGAAATAAAACGAACAGTTTTTTGCTCTGCAACAGCAGCGCTTGATGTTGTTTGTTTGGCATTATCAGAGCAAGCTGTGATAAAAAAGATGCTAGATAAAATTAATAAAAGCTTTTTCATGTAACAAATGTCCTAATTAAACTAATGGTGGTAAATCTGAGTAATATTTCGCAGCAACATCAGGATGAGAGCGGCGACGGCCTTTTAAGAAATTTTTGCCAATTTCTGTGAACAATGGATTTTTTGGATCTTTTGTTACTTCAAAATTTTTGGTTTTTAAATGTTCAGGCAAAGTGAGTAATGGTACTGTTGCATTTAGTTGTGAAGTTAAGAAGAATGCCAAAGCAAAACGATCAACGCCTTTTGGTGGCGTTGTTACACGGTGTAATGTTGCTTTTAAATAACCTTGAGAGGCAACTTCTAGTAATTCACCAATGTTCACAACAAAAGTACCTTTGATAGGTTCAGCAACAACCCATTCATCATCTTTTAATACTTCTAAGCCAGGCGTTTCATCTTGCATCAATAGTGTTAAATAGCCACCATCTTTATGAACGCCAACGCCTTGTTCAGCAGATTCCGTACCAGGATAGTGAATGGCTTTACATAACACAGAAGGATTGTTTGCATAAGTATGAGCAAAAGCATCAGGTGATTGTCCCAACGATTCTGCAAATGCTGTTAATAGCAATTTCGCCAAAGCAATCTGCTGACCTTGTAATTCCAACAATGTTGTTTTTAATTCAGGAATTGCTTTCGGCCATTGGTTTGGGCCTTGAATTCTTAACCAAGGCTGATCCACTGGAATTTCCTCTAATGGAATTGCTTGGTATTCAGGCATGTAATCCAATTGCTCACGAGAATCTGGTTTCTCTCTTGTGATCTCATCTTTTAATTTTGTATAGCCACGAAAATGACGAGTGTTCACCATTTGAATTTCTAATTTTTCTTCTAATGGTAGGCTAAAAAATTGCTTAGATAACTCTAATGCACGGTCTAATAATGATTGTTCAATGCCGTGATTTTTGAGATAGAAAAAGCCGATGTTATGTGTAACATCAGCCAATTCAGCAATAAATTCAGCCTTAGCTTCGCCACCTTGGCGAAACTTTGCAAAGTCTAGAATAGGTAGGTTTTGTTGTGACATGAGCTCTCCTCGCTTATCAAGTTAATGTTGCCTTTGATTTCGCTTGCCTCTAGTTTTTAGATGGCTCTAAATGGAGATCCTATGCATTCACATGGATGGACGCTTTAGCTGTATATGCCCGCAAGCTGTTTGGTTCAAATCGGCATACCTTATTCTCATTTTATTAAACATATATGTCAAGTATTTTTTAATTTTGCTGGAGTTTCCAAAGCGAGGCATATAGGCCATTTTGTGCAACCAATGCGGTATGCGATCCTGTCTCAATAATTTTTCCATGATTGATTACAACTAAGCGATCCATTTTAGAAATGGTGGATAAGCGGTGAGCAATCGCGATCACAGTTTTACCATCCATTAAGGTTTCTAAATGTTCTTGAATGACAGCTTCAGATTCAGAATCAAGGGCAGAAGTGGCTTCATCTAAAATTAAAATGGGTGCATTTTTTAATAACACACGTGCAATTGCAATTCGTTGGCGCTGTCCACCTGACAGTTTTACACCATTTTCACCCACAATTGCATCCAAGCCTTTATTGCCATATTGATCAACCAATTCATAAACAAAGTCATGCGCTTTAGTTTGTTTTAATACTTCTGCGATCATTTCGTCAGTGGCTTCTGGGTTACCATACAAAATATTTTCACGAATAGAGCAGTGTAATAAAGCTGTGTCTTGTGCCACAACGCCGATATTTCTGCGCAAGCTCTCTTGGGTAATCTCTTTAATATTTTGTCCATCAATGGAGATACTGCCTGATTGAATATCATATAAACGCAGTATGAGATTAATTAACGTAGTTTTGCCGCCACCAGATGGGCCAACCAATGCGACTTTTTCGCCAGATTCTATAGTTAAGCTCAGATCTTGATAAATCGGTTTATCAGGATGGTAAGCAAAGTTAATGTGTGAAAACTCTATTTTTCCTGTATGAACGATAATATGATTAGCATTATGCGCATCCATAATGTCTCGGTCTGCCGTCATGATTTTTAAGCCATCTTGTACACTGCCAATGTCTTCAAAAATACCATTCACAACGCGCATTACCCAAGTGGACATCGTATTGATACGAATCACTAAGCTTAATGTAAATGCGATTGCACCTGCCGTGATCAAGGCATTTTGCCACAGCACTAAAGATAAAAGCACGGTTGCAGCAATCAATAAGCTATTGAGCATCATTAATGAAAAATCTAAAGATGTCACTAAACGTGTTGAATTTAGCGCCATATTGGTTTGCTCTCGCATTAGCTCATAAGTTTTTTTAGTCTGTTTATCAGAATGAGCAAATAGTTTTAACGTTAAAATATTGCTGTAGCTATCAACAATATGCCCCATTAAACGTGAGCGTGATTTGGCTGATTTATGGGATCTATCTCGAGTTTTTGGTAGGAAATATTTTAAAAGAAAAATATAACTAATGATCCAAGCAATCATGGGCACTGCTAGCCAAAAATTGAGCTCTACAAATAGAACAACTGTTGTGATCGCATAAATAATCACGCGCCAAAGAGAATCAGTCAACATTAAAACTGAGCTTCGTACCGCTTGACCTGTTGACATCACACGGCTCGCAATGCCACCTGCAAAATTACTGTGGAAGAAATTCAAACTTTGTTTAACTAAATAGTTGTGCTGCTGCCAACGAATGAGAGAAGTGAAGTTCGTTGTGAGCACTTGGTTCATTAAAATATTGTGAATCAATGAGACAATAGGGCGAATTAACACAATCACGATTAACATCCAAATGAATGTTGATTTATGTTGTGCGAAAAGCTCAGAAGGCGATTGCACAGATTGCACAATATCAACGATCTCACCGATGTATTTAAACAAAGCAATTTCTAAAATTGCAGTGAAAAACCCGACAACAAATAGTGCGATTAATGGACCTTTGACTTGTTTTAGGTAGAACCAGTAAAAACCTGAGAGTGTTTTTGGGGGAGCGACATCAGGCGCATGATTGAAGGGATCAATGATTTTTTCGAAGATGTTGAGTTTTTTCATTATGACTTAAGCTATGCATTTATAAGTGTCATAGCTTAAGTTAAATAAGAAACATTATCAAATGCTAGATTGTGTGAATTAGCAGATGATGATCAAGATTATTATAGAAATAACTGGTAAGCAGGATTGTCCGTTTCATCAATGTATTCATAACCAAGTTTAGATAAAAATTCTTGGAAAAATACTTCACTTTCAGGTGGAACATTCATGCCAACTAATGCGCGTCCATAGTCTGAACCATGATTACGATAATGGAAAAGCGTAATGTTCAGCTGAATGTTTAAAGTATTTAAGAATTTGAATAGAGCATTTGGCTGTTGTGGGAAAATGATACGAAGTAAACGTTCATGTTTAACACCACGAGGTTTTTTACCGCCCACCATATGGCGAATATGCAATTTTGCTAATTCGTTATCACTTAAATCAACCACAGCAAGATTGTGTGCTTCTAAAGCACTGACAACTTCTTGTTTTTCTGATTTACCTTGAAGCTGAATACCGACATAAACAATCGCTTGGCGATCACTAGAATAGCGATAGTTAAACTCTGTAATGTGGCGTTTGCCGATCACGTTCACAAAGTTTAAGAAGCTTCCAGGTTCTTCTTGAATAGTGACCGCAAACAGAGCTTCTTTGCCTTCTCCAAGTTCTGTGCGTTCAGCCACATATTGCAAGCGATCAAAGTTGATGTTTGCACCACTTAAAATATTACCAATATTGGTAAATTTACTATTAGGATGCATTTCTAAATATTTTTTAATCCCCGCCACACCTAAAGCGCCTGAAGGCTCAGTAATCGCACGAGTATCTTCAAAAATATCTTTCATTGCGGCACAAATTTCGTCAGTCGTGACGCAGACAATGTCATCTACCAGTTTTTTAGCGGCTTCAAACGTATTTTCACCAATTTGTTTAACCGCTGTTCCGTCTGCAAATGAACCCACATGAGATAATTTAACGCGTTCATTTTTCTCTAAAGCTGCTTGCATAGAAGCTGATTCAACTGGTTCAACACCAATTACTTTACAGTTTGGTGCGATGAATTTGATATAAGCGGCAACCCCTGCGATTAAACCGCCACCGCCAACAGGCACAAATACAGCATCTAAATCAGGTTGTTGTTCAATCATCTCTTTGCCGATCGTGCCTTGCCCTGCGATCACGTTCCAATCATCAAAAGGATGAATCAATGTTTTGCCATTGTCGCTCGCTAATTGCAGAGCATAATCACTAGCATCATCAAATGTATCTCCGTAGAGCACAACATTTGCACCGCGCGCTTGGCAAGCTTGTACTTTTAATGCAGGTGCTGTGATTGGCATCACAATTGTGGTATCAATGCCTAAAGCTTGGCCACTTAAAGCAACGCCTTGAGCATGGTTGCCCGCAGAAACACATATCACACCTTTACGGCGAGCTTCTGGGGATAATTGATAAATACAGTTATAAGCGCCACGAATTTTGAAAGAAAAAACAGGCTGAGTATCTTCTCGCTTAATCCAAATATTAGTATTCAAATTTTTTGATAAACGAGGCATAAAGTCTAAAGATGTGCGTTCTGCAACATCATAGACGCGAGCAGTTAAAATTTTTCGGATTAAATTATCCATAAGAAACCTTTGTAGTCGAGTGATTTTCTGATGAGTTTAGAACGATAACATTACTTTACTCAAAAAAATAGGGGAATACGCTATCTAACAGATATGCTTTATACTCTTTCGGTGATTCACGTAATTTTGTGGCTGAGATGTTGATTTGATCACGATTAGGGTCAAATAATTCAACAGGAAGATTAAAGTATTCTTGGTATAAAGGCGCATCTTGTGGTTCGCTGCTGAATACGACATCAGGCAAAATATTAAGATCGTTAATGTTAGATTTAACGCGATTAGACCATTCTAGCCAACCATTTGGATAAGTTGGAATACCATCTTCGTTGAAATCAACGGTGTGAAGATTAGGATACTGTTCAAGATAAGGTTCAAACCAAGCCATACGTTCAGCTCTAGTTGGCATACGAATCATTTGGCTTTTGGCAAATAATTTTTGGTCGCGTTCTGTATCGCTGCAAACAAATACATAAAGCTCATTGACAGTTGCTAAAGCTTTTTCCATCATAAGCAAATGGCCAGGGTGCAAAGGGAAGAATTTACCGAAAACTAGGCCGGTCGAATATTTTTTCATAAGTTATATAACCGCTCACTAATAGTAAAGGAAGATGCATGGACGGATTAATCGTCAATATTATCACAACCTGGGGAACCCTTATGGGGGTTTTTGCGATCATCTATTTTCTTGCGGTGTTGATTGTAACAGTGACTGTTATCAACAATGAAGAGAGTGCCACAAAAACATTAGGCTATTTGACATTGATATGGTTTGTGCCTTTATTGGGTGTTATTTTATATCTTTCATTTGGTGTGAATTATCGAAATAACCAGATGTATTCTAAAAAACTCAAGATGAATGAAGAGTTAGAAAAAGCGGCGGATACTTATATTGAAAAAGTCGCATCTGAGGCGTTGAATACCAATAACGAAGCAGTGAATCAATTTAAAACATTAGCGACTCTAGCTGGAAGTGAATTTTCTGATCAAATCAGTGTTGGCAATAATATCGATGTATTGATTGATGGTGAAAATGCTTTTCCTGTAATCATCGAAGCCTTAAAAAATGCAAAACAAACCATTCACTTGGAATATTACATTATTCGTGATGATCATATCGGTAATCAAATTAAAGATATTTTGATCGAAAAAGCGAAAGAAGGTGTAAAAGTACGCTTAATTTATGATGATTTCGGCAGTAAGGCGATTCGTGGTCAATATGCGGATGAGTTAAGGGCTGCGGGCGTTGAAGTTTATCCATTCCGTAAGATTATCTTAATTGCATTTGCTAACCGTTTAAATTACCGTAATCATAGAAAAATCATCGTTGTGGATGGTAAAATAGGCTTTGTTGGTGGTATTAATATCGGCGATGACTATATCAATTTACCGACATCAAAAGTTTATCATCGTGATATGCATTTGCGTGTTGAAGGCCCAATTGTTTACTCATTACAGTACATTTTCTTATGCGATTGGCAGTTCTGTGCGAAAGAAAAAATCACATTGGAAAGCTCGCTATTCTCAACGCATGAGCCAGTAGACAATGGAAAAGTTGCGCAAATTGCTGCAAGTGGGCCAGATTCTAAATACCCTATGATCATGTACACAATCTTGCGTGCAATCATGTTGTCTAAGGAAGAAATTTTAATTACAACGCCATATTTTGTGCCGTCAGAAGGTGTGATGGAAGCCATCAAAAATGCGGCATTAAGTGGTGTTAAAGTTAAATTATTGGTGCCTTATGTTACAAATTCTTTGATCACACAATTAGCATCAAGCTCATATTATTCAGCATTAATGGATGCAGGCGTTGAAATTTATCGCTATAAGAAAGGCTTTATCCACGCAAAAACATCGGTTTTTGATGGCAAGCTAAGCATTATCGGTACAGCGAATATGGATAACCGAAGCTTCAATCTAAACTTTGAAGTTAATGGCATGATCTATGATGAAGCGCTCGGGCAGAAAATGAGAGATGAATTTGCAGTGGATTTATCTCATTCAGTGCGCTTAGATCAAAAAGAATGGGAATCGAGAAGCCCGATTAAACGCTTTGTGGAAAAATTGGCAAGATTGTCTTCAACGTTGCTCTAGTGTTTTTCTAATTGCTTGGCGAGAGTTTTTGCTAAATGAATAAACTCTACAACTGCAACCGATTGCCATGCATCTTTACGGCGCATAATGATGGCTGTTCTTTCAAATTGTTTATTGGGTAAAGGAATGGCTATCAAGTTGTCGTTATGTCTTGGAATATTTTCAGGGATAATTGTCATTAATGGCGTTTGTCGAATAATTTCTATGATGGCACTGATTGAATCTACTTCGGTATGGGCTTGAAGATGGATGCCGATGCGCCTAAAGTGATCATCAATTTGTACTCGTGTTGCAAATTTTTGATTCAATAAAACCATCGGATGATTCTGTAGCTCTTCTAAAGCGATGGTTTGCCTAGTGGCTAGAGAATGATTTTTAGAAACAACAAGCGCAAGCCTTTCGCTCAATAGTGGTTCTGCAGATATATTCGGCGAATGGCTTTCATCAAAGCCAATGCCGATGTCTATTTCATCATGAATGAGCATATGTTCGATTTTATCTTGTGTTGCGCTTTGAATTTGTAGATGAATATGAGGACATTTTTCATATAAAAGATTAGTGAGTGGGCCAATAAAATAAGTAATAAAAGTGGGCGTCACTGCAACTTTTATAGAACCACGACTGAGATCAGCCAGATCATGAACCGCGCGCTTTCCTTCATTCATTGCCTGAAAGGCTTTTCTAATATATTGAAGATAAACATCGCCAGCATCTGTTAGGCGAATCTTTCGACCACTTCGATCAAATAATTGAGTGCCTAAATTTTCTTCCAAAGCTTTAATGTGTTGTGATAATGCAGGCTGTGAGATATGCAAATTTTCAGCAGCTCGAGTAAAGCTTAAGGACTCTGCAACAGCCAAAAAATAATGAACATAACGTAAATGCATTTTTATCACCTATAAGTTTTTATTATAGAGATGATTATAAATAAGACTTTTATCTTATGAAATAGAATCGTTATGCTTGGCGCAAATTATAAAAATTAAAGTTTGTGAATAAAAATTTATTTAATAGTGAAAATATAGGTGACATTATGGACCGAAAGACTTTAGGAATATTTGCAGCAGTGCTTGCACTTTACATCTTAGCGATTGTCGCGAAAGGTAGTCCAGATACGCTCTTTTATCAGCTCGTGAGCGTTTTACCCTTAGTGTTAATTTTAGTTTTATTATTCATGCAAGTGGATATGTTGGTTGCTGCTTTGATTGGTGGTGTAATGGCAATGATCATTGGTGGCATAGGTATTGCAGGTGCTAATAAGATTATGATGGAAACAGTGCCGAAAATGTTGTCAAACACTGTTCCAATTATCAACTCAGCAGTTGCAACCGCAGTATTTAAAGCAGGTGGATATAGCGCTGCATTAACACTAGTGCGCCGCAGCATCGGTGGGCGATTAGAGTTTATGGCGGCATTTATTGTGATTCTTCAAGCTGCGGCAACTTATATGTCTGGTATTGGTGGTGGTAGTGCGATGGTGATTGCGCCATTGGCATTTGCAGCGTTGGGTGCAAACCGCTATTTAATCGCAGGTATGTCGATCGCGACAGCCGCTTCTTTTACAACATCGCCAGCCTCTTTGGAATCAAGCGTTGTGTCAGATCTATCAGGTACGCCAATCGGTGAATATGTAGCAACAATGCAACCTTACTGGTTATTGTTTGTTGGTATTTCTATCGTGATTGCTTTTGTCGGCACATTGAAAACTAAGAAAATTTTTGTGGCAGAAGAGGATGTAAGCTTGGCTTCTAAAACCAAAAGTGAATTATGGAAATTAACATTGCCTGCAATTTTCTTATTATTTGCAGTAATCGCAGGGCCAAGCATTAATAAATTGTTGATCGCAAGCGGTATCGTTGAAACAGCAATTTTTGGACCACTAATGTACACAATCGTAACGATTGCTTTGATTTATTTCTGTAGTGATCTTTCATTGAATGAGTCTGTAGAAGCAATGGTGAGCGGTTCAAACTACATTTTAAAATGCTTATTTACAGTGGGACTATTTTTAACATTTATCTATGTGATCGAAGCAACAGGTGCATTCCAAACAATTGCTTCGGTGGTGCGATTAGCGCCTGCGAGCTTGGTTGTACCAGCTGCGGTGTTGGTCGGGTTTTTGATTGGTGTACCTGCTGGTGCATTCGTTGGTTCAATTTTAACTTTAGTATTGCCGATCACTGTGGTTTTAGGATTCACACCTGTACAAATTGGTATGGTGGCAATTGGTGTCGGTTTTGGTAGCCAATTAAGCTTAGTGAATATCACAATGCAAGCTTTATCAGCAGGTTTTAGAATCCCAATCATTCAAGTTTCACGTGGCAACTTACCATTTGTTTTGGGTGCTGTTGCATTGTTATTAGTTATTTCTGCATTTGTATAATTGCCAATTGAATTGAGGAGAAAAATAATGAGTAAATCTGTTGATATGATCATCCGTAATGTTCGCATTGATGATGCTAAACCGTTGTTAGATGTTGCAATTAAAGATGGCAAAATTGTGGCGATTGAAGAAAATACAGCATTGACTGCAACGAATGAAATTCAAGGTGAAGGGCACGTATTGATCCCAAGCTTTGTGGAAAGCCATCTTCATCTAGAGAAAGCGTTCGTGATGGATCGTAAAGCGAATCGATCAGGCACTTTGCAAGAAGCGATTGCAGTAACGGCTGAGCTAAAACCTACATTTACTTATGACGATATTATGGAGCGTTCGCGCAAAGTCATTCGTGCATTGGTGCAAAATGGTACGACTTATGTGCGCGCACATGCTGAGTTTGACCCAGGACAGGGTTTTACAGGGTTTGATGCAATTTTGCAGCTTCGAGAAGAATTTAAAGGTATTATTGATATTCAAGTGGTGGCATTTCCACAAGAAGGGATTTTTAAATATCCAGGCACTGAAGCGATGATGGTTGAAGCGATGGAAAAAGGCGCTGATGTTGTGGGGGGTATTCCATACAATGATCGTGATGCCAAAGAGCATGTGGATTTTGTATTTGATCTAGCGAAAAAATACAATAAAGACATCGATCTTCATCAAGATTTCTCGGACGACGCACACAATATTTCTATTGATTATGTTGCTGAAAAAACCATTGCAATGGGATGGCAAGGGCGTGTGAGCGTTGGTCATTTAACAAGCTTGGGCGCTTTAGAGCCAAAAAGACGCGATGAAGTGATTCATCTAATTAAAGAAGCGGACATTAGCGTGATGTGTTTGCCTGCAACTGACCTCCATTTAGGTGCGCGTAAAGATGAATATAATGTTCGTCGTACTTTGACGCCTGTGCGAGCACTGCGTGATGCGGGTGTGAATGTTTGCTTGGCAACCAATAATATTCGCAATGCCTTTACACCTTATGGTACAGGTAACTTATTACACATTTCTATGTTGGCTGTTCCTGCGGCTCATTTGGGTGGCGCGGATGATCAAATCACAGTTTTACCAATGCTCACAACTAATCCTGCCAAAGCTTTAGGTTTAAAAGATTACGGATTGGAAGTTGGAAAAAATGCAGATTTGGTTTTACTGAATACAGATAAAATCTCATCGATTATTTTAGATGTGCCATTGCCTTTAAAAGTGATTAAACATGGCAAAGTGATTGCAGAAACTGAGGTTTCTCAAAAAGTATTGTTTTAAATCCAAGTGAATTTAAAGCTCCGAAAGGAGCTTTTTTTATTTTTGGCATCTAAAAAATTTACATTTCATGTTAAGCTTATTTTCGATCTCGCAACCAAAGGATTCTAAAGTTAAATGAATAATGAAATTGTAGATTCGCTAGTTTTCTTGGGATTCATTAGTTTTATTTCTAATGTATTGCCTGGAAGCTTAGAAGTTGTCTTAACAGTTTTTATTCATAAGCATACAGATTTAGCTTTATGGGGATGGTTGGTTGCAGTAGTTTTTAATGCATCTGGAAGTTCGGCGATATTTTTATTGGGCAATAAAATTCCCAATCATAAAAAACTTTCGCCACGGGCCGAAGCATTGGTTAAAAAATATGGATCATTCAGTTTGTTGTTTTCTGGTGTGCCATTTGTGGGTGATGTTTTGCCTTTAGCGGCAGGCTGGTTTAAGTTAAAAGTTGTGCCAAGTATCATCTGTTTATTCATCGGCAAAGGCATTAGATATGGGCTGATGATCTTGTTTTTAGAATACGTTATGCATAAGATTTAAAAATTAAAAAAAGAAGCATAGTCAAGAGATATCATCATTGATATCTATATAATTATATTTTTATCAATTAGTTACGATAAAAGTATTTTTATCAAGTTAATAAATGAAGCAGAAAAAAAAATTAAAAATGATATGATATGTCCTTCAAAAAGTCTGGCTGATATTGTGAAAATCAATTCCTGACTCGCAACTGTAAGTAGATAGATTTATTGCTTTGATCCATTGGCTAAAATAGCTAGAAAGAGATAGTAAATTGATGACCAATACGTTAACAGACCATTTGAAAAAAATTCTTAGAGGCGGGGATGCTTCTAAAACGCAGGTTTACTTGTGCTTTTTGTTTCCCCGCTTTTTTTATTCATGAATTGATAGGGTAGGGAAATGATTCGATACATTGTAAAAAGCAGTGGTGAACGCGAAGATTTTGATGCGGATAAATTGAATAAATGGGCCGAATTTGCCGCCCATTACGAAGTTGACTGGAGCACCATTGTACTTGAAGCGTATCGTAAGTGTTATGACGGGTGTACAACTTTAGAGCTTCATAAAGCGATGATCGATGCGTGTGTTGAGCGTGAAGATCATAATCATTTAAGAATGGCAGGTCGTTTCTTAATTGGTTCAATATATAAAGAAGCTTTTGGTGGATTCCGTAAAATTCCTTCCTTGACTGTTTTCTATAGCCACATGATTCAATTGGGTCATTGGGAAAAAATGGACTATACCGATGAAGAACTCATCGAATTAGACCGCATGATTGATCACAGCATTGACATCAACTATAACTACACAACGCTTCGTCAAATGAAGGATAAATACCTCATTCAGAATCGTGTCACAGGTCATTGCTTAGAGTCTCCACAGTTTATGTTTATGGGTATGGCGATGCAGAATATGCAGCAGCAACCTAAAGCACGACGCATGGAAGACATCAAAAATCTTTATCGTTATTTGAATGAATTGAAAATCAACACGCCAACGCCGATGTTGATCAACATGCGTACGCCACATAAAGGTTATGCATCTTGCTGTGTTTACACAACAGGCGATAACGTAGATAGCTTAGCAACGGGCGATCATATTGCATACATGATGACATGTGCAAGTGCAGGTATTGGCGCGCATTTGTTAACGCGTTCAAAAGGGGATCCTGTTAAACAAGGTCGCGTTGTGCATCAAGGTAAATTGCCTTATTACCGTATGATTCAAAGTGCTGTACATGCCAACATGCAATCAAGCCGTGGCGGTAGTGCAACTGTTTACTTCAACGTTTTAGATCCAGAAATTTATGATTTATTGGCATTGAAAAACCCAACAACCGTTGTTCAAAAGCGTATTCGTGACATCGACTATGCAATGCTATCTAACCGTTTATTCGTAGAAAAAGTTGCGAAAAATGAAGATTGGATGTTGATCAGCTATCAAACAGCACCTGATTTATACGATGCTTTCTATGCAAATGATTATGATTTATTCAAGCGTTTGTATGATGGCTATTTTGCAAAAGATTGTAAAAAACAGATCGTTAAAGCGCGTGATATCGCAGTTAAAGCATTGACAGAATCAGCTGAAACTGGCCGTATTTACATGACGTACATTGATGAAATGAACCGTCATACACCATTCAAAGACACAATTTACTCAAGTAACTTATGTTTAGAAATCGCATTGCCAACAAAACCATTCACGGATATTCAAGATCTATATTCTGAAAATCCTGAAGGTGAAATCGGTTTATGTAGCTTGGCTTCTATCGTTGTGGGTCGTGTTGAACCTGAAGAATACGAAGATGTTGCATACTACACAGCATTGATGATTGATAACGTGATTGAGTTGATGGAATATCCATTCCCATCATTGAAAACAACGGCTCAAGCGCGTCGTTCTATCGGTGTTGGTATCACGAATCTTGCGCACGAAATGGCGAAGAAAAAATTAAGCTATGCATCTCATGAAGGTAAAAACTACATTCATCAGATCGCTGAGCGCCACAGTTACTGGTTGCACCGCGCATCTCTTCGTTTAGCGAAAGAGAAAGGCAATGCATCTTGGATTCATAAAACTAAGTATCCTGAAGGTTGGTTACCGATTGATACTTATTGCAAAACTGTGGATGAAGTTCATAGCCAAGGTTTATTGTTTGATTGGGAAACATTGCGTCGTGAAATTAAAGAGCAAGGCGGTATCCGCCATAGCGTTTTAGAAGCGATGATGCCAGTTGAATCATCAAGCCAGTTAACCAATACAACGAATGGTGTTTATCCGATTCGTAACTTGCGTGTGATGAAAACATCTAGCAACAATAAAAACTTATTGTTGGCGCCTGATTTAGAAAAATTAGGACCGTTTTATGACATTGCATGGAATTTAGATTCTAAAGATTTGATTGATATGTACGCGATTATTCAGAAATTTACAGGCCAAGCGATCTCAGCTGACTTGTATTTGAATCTAAAAGACGAAGCAAATATTTCAACGAGTAAATTGCTCAAAGATTACATCTATATGATGAAAATGGGCTGTAAAACTCGTTATTACTTGAATAGCGCATCAGGTATTATCCACGAATCATTTGTCGAAACAGTGGAAGACAAGGGTTGCGCTGGTGGTGCTTGTACTCTATAGGGAATGATGATGGAAAAAAATCAAACAACTTCAATTTTTAACCAAGATAATAATGCTTGGCAAACAGGTCGCTATCCTTTGGTGTTGGGTGAGCCTTTGGGCTTGTATGACAGCGTAAACGTGCCTTATCCAAAACTATTTGATTTGTATAAATTACAAAAATCAATGGATTGGACAGAGGATGAAGTGAATCTTGAACAATCTCGTATGGATTTGATCAACTGTTCTAAAAACAACTATGACATCATGGTTAAAACATTGGCATTCCAATGGGAATTAGACTCTGTTGCTTCTCGTGCGATCGCACCATTGTTTGCACCATTTGTGACAAACAGTGAATTATGGGTAATGTTGTCTAAGCAATCAGAAGTTGAAAATCTTCATGCTTTGACATATTCAGAGATCATTCGTCAGTGCTTGTCTGATCCTAAAGAAGTATTTGAAGCAGTAATGAAAAACGATGAAGTTTTGAATCGTTCAACCACTGTGATCGAAGCTTTTGATAAGTTATCAGAATTTGGTGCTTTGTATAAATTAGGCAAAATCAACAAAGATGACTTGGAATTAAAACAAGTAATTTTAAGAAGCTTTGTTGCATTGTACTGCTTAGAAAAAGTTGAGTTCATGAGCTCATTTGCTTGTACGTTTGCATTGGCTGAGCAAAATATCTTCCAAGGTATTGCGAAGTTAGTACAAAAAATTGCTCAAGATGAGCAAGTACACGTAATGATGGATGAAGCAATTTTAGAAATCATGTTGGCAGATGAAGAGTGGGCTGGTGTGTTTGACACAATTCGTGATGATGCTGCGAAAATTATCTCAGAAGTTGTTGAGCAAGAGTTCTCTTGGAACCGCTATTTGTTCAGCGAAAATCGTTCGATTGTTGGCTTGAATGAAACTTTATTGAATGAGTGGGTTTTGTATAACGCACAAGATTTATATCGTTTCTTGGGCATTGATAATCCGTATCCACACATTAAAACTAAGCCATTAGTTTGGATGGATAACTGGTTGGATTTGAACAAAACTCAAAATGCTAACCAAGAATCAGATAACACCAACTATCGCTTAAACAGCGTATTGGATGACTCAGAAGACGAAATTTTCGATATCTAATTCAAAATCTACATTTTAAAAAGGGCTATTAAGCCCTTTTTTTATAGGAATAATAATGAACATAGAAAAGCTAATAGTAGAGTTAAATAACGAGCCTGATGATGTGATTGAGTTTTTAGAGCAAGTTACTGATGAAAATATTCAAGCGTTAAAAGATCGTAATTGCACCGAAGAGCTTCAAAATTTACAAAAAATGGCGCAGGATGTTTTAACTATGCTTCAAACAACTGCATCGGGTGGGCATTTGGTGGATGTTGAAAAGATTAATAAATTATTGCATATATAATAAATAAAAAAGGAGAAAGATATGTTAGAAACAAGTATATGGGAGAAAAGATTTTATGAAAAAACTAATAATGCTGAGTTTAAAAGAGATGATTATGGAAGGGATAGGGCAAGAATAATTCATTCTGCTTTTTTCAGAAGATTACAAGGAAAGACTCAGGTTTTAGGTTTAGGAGAAAGCGATTTTTATAGAACAAGACTTACCCATTCCTTAGAAGTGGCACAAATTGCTAATGGAATAACCGAGTCTGTAAAAAATCAGGCCAAGATTAATGAGAGTTTTATACAGTTATTACCTCACCAAAATTTAATTGAATCTATTGGATTAGCTCATGATATCGGACATCCACCCTTTGGACATGGTGGAGAAGTTGCTTTAAATTATGTTATGAAAAATCATGGTGGCTTTGAGGGTAATGCTCAAACTTTAAGAATCTGTACGACTTTAGGTGAATATACTGATAATAATGGTTTGAATTTAACTAGACGCACATTGTTAGGGATTATTAAATATCCATGTTTTTATAGTAGTGTTGTTAATGAAAAAGCATATAAAAAAGGAAATAATAGTACTAACTTAGATTCATATAAACCCCCTAAGTGTATTTTTGATAGTGATCAAAAATTTGTAGATTGGATATTGCAACCTTTCTCGGATAAGGATAAAAAAATTTTTATGTCAATGGGCGAGGAAGTAGGCGATAAGCATAAAAAAGCAAAATATAAATCATTTGATTCGAGCATTATGGAAATCGCTGACGATATTGCTTATGGCGTGCATGACCTAGAGGATGCAGTGGCTCTAGGATTAGTTAGTGAAAGACAATGGAAGGAAGAGGTTGTAGATAAGTTATCTGATGAATTAAAGGAATTTCCTTTAGCAAGTAAAATGAGAGACTATACATCTTGGCTTTTTTCGGGAGAGAATAAAACAAGAAAAAAAGCTATTAGTGCATTGGTACATTATTTTATTACTAATGTTGAAGCTCAATCTTTAGGTATATTTGAGCATAATTTATTAGATTATCAGGCAACTTTGAATCCTTTAGCAAAAGAAGAGCTAGATGTATTACAAAAATTTATTGTAACTAATGTTATTAAAACTCCAGAAGTTCAAACGTTAGAGTATAAAGGACAGCAAATGATTGTAAGATTATTTGAAACCATCAATGATAATCCTTCCCGCCTTTTGCCGAAAAAATATCATGAAAGATATGAAATAGAAGATAATAAGTTAAGAGTCGTCTGTGATTATATTGCAGGAACAACAGATGATTATGCCACTAGGTTATATCATAAAATATTCACACCATCTTCAGGCTCAATATTCGATAAGTTATAACGTTTTCATATAAATACATAATATTTACACAATAATCACACATCAACTTTCTATACTCGCTCAACATTAAATTGAGTGAGTTTGAAAGATGCAACCAAATACAAATAACAATACAAAATTAAATATTCTAGGGCAGTGTGCGGTTTTTACATTAAGCCCATTAATTATTCCATCCGCATTGTGTTCATTAATGCTATTGCTCGCGATTTTTGATGCTGAAATGCTTAAAGTGTTTTCAGTGCCATTAGTATTTTCGATGGTGCTTGGTACAATTCCTGCGGTAATTATTGGATTGTGTTCAGCGTTCATTAGGCAATTTCTAAAATTTAAGAGTACCAAAATCAATTTAGGTATTTGGCTGGCAATATCCATCGGATTAAGCATGATCATCACTGCAAAATTTATAGGCGGTATTAGTTTATATTTTGTAGGCTCGGCTTATATCATGGGGTTTATTTCAGCTGTCATTGCTTGCACAGTGATTTTGTTATTGGAATATTTTAGAAGCATTATTTTTCTTTCAAGATTTTATAGTCAAAAAATTTGAATTAACACAACTTACTTAAGTTATCGAGAATTAATATTAAATGATTACAATTATCATTTGAAATGAATTATCATAAGGCTCGATTAATTTTTAGATTGAGCCATTATGTCTATTTTTGATAAGCGAGTGACTTACAAGCCCTTTGAATATTCGGGTATTTATCAATTTACCGATGCCATTAATAATGCGTTTTGGGTGCACAGTGAAGTCGATTTCACGGCAGATACACAAGATTTTCATGCCCATTTAAGCACCAAAGAACAAGCTGCCATAAAAAATAGCCTATTGGCTATTGCACAAGTAGAAGTTGCAGTGAAATCTTTTTGGGGTAATTTATATCACCATTTTCCAAAGCCTGAATTTAATGGTTTGGGCAGCACATTTGCGGAGTGTGAATTTCGCCATTCAGAAGCTTATTCTCGTTTACTCGATGTATTGGATTATAACGATGAATTTGAAAAGCTCATCAAAGTCCCTGTGATGAAAGCGCGTGTTGAATATTTAACAGAAGCTTTAGAATTCGCGAACAACAGCACAGATAGAAAAAAGTACGTCATCTCATTGATCCTATTTTCATTACTCATTGAAAATGTCTCATTATTCAGCCAATTTGCCATTATTTTATCCTTCACACGTTTTAAAGGTTGGATGAAAAATGTGAGCAATATCATCGCTTGGACATCAGTAGATGAACAAATTCATGCCAATGCAGGCATTTATATCATCAATATTATTCGTAAAGAGTTTCCAGATTTCTTTGATGCAGAAATGGCTCAGCATGTGCGCGAAGTTGTGGAGCATTCATTAACGATCGAGAGTGAAATTTTAGATTGGATTTTTCAAGACGGCGAAATAGAAACAGTGAGCAAGCATGATCTATTGAACTTTATGAAATTTCGAGTGGATGAAAGTTTAGTAAAAATCGGCTTTGAAAAAATTTATCACATTAGCCACAAAGATTATCAGCCCATGGCTTGGTTTGAAGAGGAAGTATTCGCCAATAGTTTGGATGACTTTTTCGCGAAAAGACCGACAGATTATACGAAACACGATAAAAGCATCACAGCGGATGATCTTTTTTAATTAGATGGAAGATTAGAAAAATGATGAACAATTATTTATTGCCATTTGAAACAGATGCCAATGTTATTCACCAAGAAAAATTATGGTGGCTCAACTCAGAGAGCGAGCAGATATTAAATCGTGGCTATTTATTAAAAGGCGAAACAGTAAAAGGAGCGATTCATAGAATTACACAAGCGGCCGCCGATCGCTTAAAAAGACCTGAATTACAATCGCAATTTGAAGAAATTATAGAGCGCGGATGGATGAGTTTAAGCTCACCCATTTGGGCAAATATGGGCACAGAAAGAGGTTTGCCGATCTCCTGTTTTAATGTGAGCTTGCCTGACAAAATCGAAGGCATTACGCATAAACTCGGTGAAGTGATCATGCAGACCAAGATCGGTGGCGGCACATCAGGCTATTTTGGGCATTTGCGAGAACGTGGTAGCGCAGTTACGGATAATGGTAAAAGCAGCGGTGCTGTGAGTTTTATGAAGCTCTTTGATACTGCGATGGAAACCATTTCTCAAGGCGGTGTTCGCCGTGGTGCTTTCGCTGCGTACTTGGATATTGATCATCCTGATTGTGAAGAATTTTTGCAAATTCGTAACATTGGTAACCCGATTCAAAATCTCTATTTTGGTGTTTGCGTGCCAGATTATTGGATGCAAGAGATGATCGATGGTGATCGAGAAAAACGAACATTATGGGCAAAGGTTTTAGAAAGCCGACAAGAGAAAGGCATGCCGTATCTATTTTTCTCAGACAATGTGAATCGACATAAACCGCAAGTTTATAAAGATCAAAACATGCGGATTTATGGCAGTAATTTATGCACTGAAATAATGTTGCCATCGAGCCAAGATGAGTCATTTATCTGTTGTTTATCATCCATGAATTTGGAGTTGTATGATGAATGGAAAGACACTAAAGCCGTGCAATTGGCAATCTATTTCTTGGATGCAGTTTTACAAGAGTTTATAGAAAAAACGGAAGGCGATTATTATTTAGGTGCAGCGCATCGCTTTGCCAAACGCCATCGAGCATTAGGTTTAGGCGTATTGGGTTGGCATTCTTATCTACAGCACAATAGGATCCCATTTGAAGGAATGCAAGCCAAGCTTCTAACAGGTTCAATCTTTAAAAATATTTCAGAGAAAGCAGATGAAGCCACTAAAGAATTAGCATTGCTATATGGCGAGCCTGAGCTTTTGAAGGGCTATGGAAGACGAAATACCACAACAATGGCGATAGCCCCAACAACATCATCTTCAGCGATTTTAGGGCAGAGCTCGCCAGGCATAGAGCCATTTAGCAGTAATTACTACAAAGCAGGATTATCGAAAGGTAATTTCATGCGTAAAAACCGCTATTTGAAAGAGTTGTTGGCTGAGAAAAATTTAGATAATGAAGAAACGTGGCGCACGATCATGTTGGCAGGTGGGAGTGTTCAGCACTTAACAGAATTAACGGAAGAAGAGCGAGCAATCTTTAAAACATTTAAAGAGATTAGCCAGCTAGAAATTATTCAGCAAGCTGCCATTCGTCAAAAATATATTGATCAAGGGCAGAGCTTAAACATCAATATTCCATCGGCTTTACCTGTGAAAGAAGTGAATCAATTACTCATTGAAGCATGGCGATCAGGTGTGAAAACAATTTATTACCAACGTAGCCAAAGTGTGGCTAAAGAAATGGTGGCGAATTTAGTGGTATGCACGAGTTGTGAAGCTTAAATAAATATTAATCAAATATTATTTAAATGGATTATTTATGCTATTTTAAACGAGCATTATCAATAATGTTCGTTTGAAACAGTTATTCGCCACGCACAGTGAGCACAAAAATTATGAAAATAAAAAAAATCTTCCTTTCGGTGTTTTTTGGGATAGGACTTATGGTTAGTAACATTGCAGCTTCTCAATCAAATATTAATTTGGATATTTCTAATAAACAACCGATTCAATTATCTGAATATGTTATGGATAATTTGCCTTCTGCGAAGTCGATAGAAGTGATGACATATAAAATGCCTAATGTGGTTGGGAAAGAAGTGGATGCGACAGCATTGGTTTTCTACCCTAAAAAATCTAAACCTGAGGATGGTTGGAAAGTCGTTGCGTGGACACATGGAACAGTAGGTGTGAGCACTAGTTGTGCGCCAAGTTTAGATGTTTTAAATAATGGCTTTAGAGTATTTGCTAAAAGTATCCTAGATGCAGGTTATGTGATTGTTGCACCAGATTATGAAGGATTGGGCACTTCAGGCATTCATCCATATTTAAATCTAAAAAGTGAAGCTACGGCTGTGATTTATGCGGTGAAATCTTTGCAAAATGAATACCCAAAAGATTTTCAGGGCGATTGGATGGTTGCAGGCCAATCTCAAGGTGGACAAGCGGCGCTAGGCACTGCTGAATATGCTAATGAAGATCCTAAATTTAAAGGTGCAGTAGCAGGTGCACCCGCTTCACATTTGGACTTGATCATTGAAGAAGTTGCACCTGTGGCATTGAGCCAATTAGAAGAAAGAGAGAATGAATATGGCGTAGAGTACGATGAGCGCAACTCTATATTTTCTTATGCCACTTTATTATCTTATGGTGCATTTATTGGCATGGGCATTAGAGCAGAGCATCCTGAATTTGATTATTTAGCGCTATTTAAAGAGCCTGCTCAGAAGATCGCTAAAAAAGTTGAAGGTACAACAGGAACGAATGGCATGTGTTTACCTGCACTGCGTACAGAGTTCCAACAAGATATGATTCGCTTTTTAACGGAAAAACCTGATCGTAAGCTAATGTTTTATCCAGGTTTAGAGCTCGATACTTTTGAACACAATAAAATATTGCAGAAGTTTTTTGTAGATAATCAACCAGGCACAAAACGCATTGATAAACCTGTTTTAGTGATTCAAGGTGAAATGGATACCAATGTACCTTATGTTGTGACACAAAGAGTTGTGGATGGCTTGAAACAACTAGGCTCTGAAAATGTAGAGTTAATTCTAGTGCCAGATGCATCACATCGTGAAGCAATCGTGTGGCGCAATGATGAATTGGTTGAGTTTATTGAAGAGTATATGCCTGCCAAATAAATTATTGTGAAGATTTGGCTAAAGTAATCCAATGGCGTAAGCCAAAAATCGAAACAATAAAGTAGATGAAAAATAAAATGCTAGAAGCATAGTCACCTTGGTTATACAGCAAGGTGGCTGTGATTAAATTGGCAGGAATCAATAAACACCATTGCTCAGCCCAAAATTTAGATGCCATCCATATGGCAACTACGCTCAATGCAGTTGCTATCGTATCGCCTAATGCAATTTCATCTTCTGTTGAAGTGAAAAACTTTAGAAGCGCATAAATAATAATGCTGGATAAAAAGATAAAAAGTGAAACACGACCGATTTGGTGCTGTGGCATTCGGATAATTGTGATAGACGATTGTTGATTCCAGCACATCCAACCTGTGATAGAGATAGCGAAAAAATATACATAAACAATGCTCATGGCATACAGCTCACTTTGGAAGAATATGTAGATGTACAAAATCGCCATGATTAAACTCGCGATCCACATAGATTTTTTAGCAGTGAATTCTAGATATAGATAAATCAAGCCGATGATAAATCCCGCAAGATCTAAATAGTTTTGTTGAGCATATTCTAAGAATTGATTAAGCATATTAGTTTTTTGGACAGCCGCCAATTTTGCCAAAAGTGATCAAGCATAGAGAGCCTGAAAGTAATTGCAAAAGTCCTTGAGCTGTTCCTGTCACAAGTAAAAGAGTGCCGGGCACGATGTTTCTGATTGTATCAAATGGATGAAAAATTGCGCCGATAAACACCCCCAAAATGGAATAAAAAATACCAATAACAACTTCGATGAGATCGATAAAAATGCCAAAAATAGCGTCTAGAATTTGTGTTTTTTTTCCTGATGCTAAAAGTGAAATTTGGTACAGCAAGTAATTTAGTTCTTTTTGTGGGTAATTCACTAAAGATGTCCAGCCATAAACTAAGTGAGAAAAGCCATCCCAACGAAATAGATTGAGTTTACCTAAGCCATGATGATCGTATGTTACAAAGTGAAAGCCATTTGCCCAAACACCGAGCATATAAGAGCGCTCTAAATTTTTACTACCAAATAGTTTGAATAGTGGGCGCTGTTTTTTCCATGGGCGACTAGAGGATCGATCTAAGTAATCATGTAAATGCGTATTGATCCAAATAGTATTCAAATAATTGCCGCCACCTTTTTCACGCTGAATGATGTGCTGAGATTCGCATGTTGTATTGCGATTACCTGTTAAAAACTCGACAGGATGGCGAATCGTACAATAACCTTTACCGATATTTTTATTAATTGCGTAAGCGTTGCTAGGGATTAACAAGAGGATGATGAAACGAAACATCCGAAAGAGAGACTTCATAACGACCTTTGAATAACTTGAAACACTACAAAGGTTAAGAAGTATAACAAAAATATAACTGACAGTTATGGCTAATCATTAACTATAAACAAATATCCCAGAAGCACATGGATTCTGGGATATGAAAGAGATGTTGTTTGAGCGATATTTTACACTTGTAGTGCGTAAATTAGATCGATCATAAAGGCAATCTCTTCTTTGTCTTCAAGGATTTTCCAGTTGCTGACACCAATGTCATCTAAAATAGACTGTCCATTAGGTAATTCTTTCATGTTTCTTAAAGCTTGTTTTATAGGCTCTGCGTATTCAGCCATTTTGGGTGACAATACAAAGCAGTGAGCAACGCTTTCGATGTCATGAGGCTCTGTTGATACCAATGCAAGAAGATCATTGGCAATTGTTTTACTTAAGCCATTGAAAATTTTTGTCGGAATCATTGCAATGTCTGCATTGCCAGATAACAATGCTTTGATGGATAAAATATGATTGCTCACATCGACAAATGTGAAATCTTCACGAGTTAAGTTCGCAGGCTCTAATAAAATTGCACCAAGCATACGAAGATCCGCATTATCGGCCGCAGCAGCTTTGATGTTTTTTGGGATATCAGATACTTGTTTAATATCAGAAGTTGCTTTGGTAACAATGGTAACTTCAGCCACATCGCTTAAAGGTTGTGCTAAAGCTAAAAATTTTTGTTCACGAACTAGCCAGCCTGCATCGTAAGGATTGGCATATAGAAAATCTATTTTTCCATCGAGAAGTGCTTGTTTTTGCTTCTCAAATGATGAAAAGTCAGTGGTTGTAATAGATGCATTGATCTGCTTTTGAAGCCATGTTGCAAAGATATACCAGCCAGGTAAACGCTGAGGTGCAATGTCTGGTGCTATTGAAAAAGAGATTGTTGACATATAATACTCCAAATTATTTTTTTATCGTTTTGCATAGTTCTAAAGAGTCGCATTGATTTTATCAGAAAGTAGAAAAATTGACTGTTAATTTTATATTTTTTGATTATGGCTTAGTCTAAGCAATCAAGAGTTTATATTTTAATCGTGAGGGGAAGCATGGAACAGTTTTTAAAAGTCGCATTACAAGCAGCAGAAGAGTCTAAGCAGTTAATTCGTAAAGCTTATAATGCTCAAGATTTTGACATCACAATCAAAGGTGACTATACACCAGTTACGGAAGTGGATGTTAATACCGAAGCTTTGATTCGTTCTATTATCGTAGAAAATTTCCCTGATCATGGTATGTGGGGTGAAGAAGGTGGAATGATTAACCCTGAATCTGATTATCAATGGTTAGTTGATCCAATTGATGGAACAAAAGCATTCATTCGTCGTCGTCCATTTTTCTCTACACAAATCGCTTTGATGTACAAAGGCGAAATGATTTTAGGTGTTTCATGCGCACCATGCTTTGGTGAAGGTGAAATTGCTTATGCAACTAAAGGAAATGGCGCATTCATCGATGGTAAAAAAGTATCAGTGAGTGATATTGCTGAAATGAGAGATGCAGTTTTCTCATCAGGCAACATTAAATCATTAACAAAAGATGATGCTGGTTGGTTGAAATATGGTGAATTGCTAAGAGCGATTAATAGTACGCGTGGCTTTGGTGATTTCTTGCATTATCACTACACAGCATCAGGTAAAGTAGATATTGTTGTTGAGTCAGATGTGACGATATTAGACGTAGCTGCATTGTCGATTATCGTAGAAGAAGCTGGTGGGAAAGTGACGGATTTAAATGGTCAACGTTTGACACTAGAAAGCACAAGCATCGTGGCAACCAATGGTCTGTTGCATGATCAAGTTTTGGCCTATTTATCATAGGAATATATGAAACATATTATTGTTCTATTTTGTTTGGTATTTTTGGCTGCTTGTTCATCCTCACCAAGTAAACAGTCCGTTTATATGAAAGATGCTCCATTGCATACACGTTTAGCTAAAATACGTGCAGAGCAGGGTGATCCGATATTCATACGAATCTTTAAAGAAGAGCGAATGCTAGAGATTTGGTATGGCCAGAAAAATGGAAAGTATCGTAAATTTACCAATTATCCAGTTTGTCATTATTCAGGTCCATTAGGCCCTAAAAAACGCCAAGGTGATAAGGTTTCACCAGAAGGTTTTTATAATGTGACTCGCAGAGGATTGAATCCTTATAGTCGTTATCATCGTTCATTTGATTTAGGTTTTCCGAATCAATACGATCGTTTTAAAGGTTATACAGGCGATTATTTAATGGTGCATGGCGATTGTGTATCGGCAGGATGTTATGCAATGACAGATCAACAAATGGATGAGATCTATAAATTGGTTGAAGCATCTTTAAAAAATGGTCAAGCTTCAGTGCCTGTTCATGTCTTTCCATTTAGAATGACCAAAGCTCGATTGGATCGAGAAAAAAATTCGCCGAATTATGAATTTTGGTCGGAACTAAAAGAAGGCTATGATTATTTTGAGAAGTATAAACGTGTGCCGAATGTAGCTGTGCAGCAAGGAAAATACACGATAGGACGATAATTTGCTATTTACTCAGGAATCAGGTATATTTCTGCCCTCAAGTAGATTTGGAGGAGTGGCCGAGTGGTTGAAGGCGCTCGCCTGGAAAGCGGGTATACGTTAATAGCGTATCGAGGGTTCGAATCCCTCCT